>JAHIVC010000102.1 GCA_018816945.1 Bacteroidota bacterium
CAAATAAAAACCCTCTATACTTTCATGGATGTAAAAGGTAAACCTGTGTTATGATCCAATACCGGATTCGTTTATTTGCTTATCTCTGTACCATTTATATAAAATCAACATCATAAAAATCATAAAAACCGCACTGGTGGCAATAATAAATGAATTATCAGAGGCTCCAATTGAATCAATATCAGAATTGAGCAAATCCATCGAACCTGTTGCATAAATATAAATGATGGCAAAAGCATTATTTATAAAATGAATTAACATTGGAATCCATAAAGATCCTGACCAAACGAACAAATATCCTAATATAACTCCTAGTAATAAACGAGGTATAAATCCATAAAACTGCATATGTAAAGCACTAAACAGAAATGCCGAAATTAGCACAGCAATATGTACATTTTTAGTCCATTCTTTAAACAGTCGTAAAATTACTCCTCTAAAAAGGAATTCTTCTCCAACTGCTGGAATTATCGCGATCATAAAAATATTAAACATCATCCCTCCCAAGCTCTTGACATTCAAGAATGCTAATATTAGGTCATTTGCTTTACTTTCCATCCTTTCCATCCAGTTTTCAATTCCCGATAGAGACTCCGGTAAACTTATTGTTTGATTTATCTCAGCGAGCCAGCTAATGAAGGGAAGCGAAACAAATATGATCATGATTGAAATTACAATAACTCTTAACTGCGGTTTAATATTCAACAAAAGGTAAGTAGCTATTTTACGCGAAACCCAATAAGCGAACAATAAAGGAGGAAAAATAAACAAGCCAAGTTGATTTACCACCTGAAGATATTTAAGCAGGCTAATTGTGCTTGGATTTGAATAATCTGAGCTACCAGTCAACTCAAGTACATCAAAACCCCAAAATGGAAGTGCAAATGCAATCCCAAACAAGGAAGTAAACAAGAGTGACAAGATTAAAAGAATAAGTAACGCTATTAACTTTAATGGAGCCGAGTAATTTGCAAGTATTGGATCTGTCTCAATCTTCATATAATTTATCTCTAATTGACCGTAAAATTAATAATTTTGCAGTTTGCAAAACGCTTATGGTTAAAATAGCTCATCTTGAAGTTGGAGAATTTCCAATATTATTGGCACCTATGGAGGATGTAACTGATCCGCCCTTTAGATATTTATGCAAAATGTTTGGGGCAGATATCATGTATACCGAATTTATTTCATCCGAAGGATTGATTCGTGATGCTTCCAGAAGTGTCAAAAAATTGGATTTTTCGGAATTTGAGCGCCCAATCGGAATTCAGATTTTTGGACATAATATCGAGTCGATGATAAAAGCCACACAATATGCCGAAGCGTCACAACCTGATATTATTGATATTAACTATGGCTGTCCTGTTCGTAAAGTTGTTGCAAGAGGAGCAGGTTCAGGAATTCTGAATGATATCCCCAAAATGGTTAAAATGACTGAAGCTGTGGTTAAAGCGACCAAACTTCCTGTTACTGTTAAAACACGATTGGGTTACGATAATAATCACCGTGAAATAGTTGATATTGCTGAACGACTCCAGGACGTTGGGATTAAAGCAATTACCATTCATGGTCGAACACGAACAATGAAATCAAGCGAAGCAGCTGAATGGGAGCTAATCAGAGAGGTTAAAAACAATACACGTATGTTGATCCCGGTTTTCGGAAATGGCGATGTTACAAGTCCTCAAACCGCTAAACACTTCAAGGATAATTATGGTGTCGACGGATTGATGATTGGTCGTGCGAGCTATGGAAATCCCTGGATATTCAGAGAAATTAAACATTTTATTAAAACCAGGGAATTGCTGACCAAACCCGGTATTTCGGAAAAAGTCAGAATTTGCAAATTGCATTTAGAAAAATCGCTGGACTGGAAAGGAGAGAATAGGGGTATTCATGAAATTCGTAAACACTACGGCGATTATTTTAAAGGGCTCGAAAATTTCAAACCCTTTAAGATAAAACTTGTGAGTTTGGAAAATCCTGATGAGATATATGAGACTTTAAATGAAATTGAAGCTTTCTATAAAAATCCTAAATCAATTGATCAATAATTTCCTGTTTAAGTTTATTATTCGAAAATAAGGTTGTCACTTCTTCCGTCAAATGCCAGCATTTAATTCCAATCTCTCCGGCAGTCTTAATATTTTGTATTGAATCATCAATAAACAAAGTCTCTTCGGGAATCAATTTCATTTTCTCGATGATATGAGAATATGCTGCCATATCAGGCTTTCTTCTTTTAATATCAAATGAAAAGAAGGACTTTACAAAAAGCCCATCGAATGATCTAAAATTTGTTAAGTCTTGAAATTGCTTTAAAAAGTGAGCATAATGAATCCTATTTGTATTACTGAACAGAAATATTTTATAATTATTTCTAACTGATTGCAATAATTCCAGTCTTTCTTTACAAAACCCAACAAGCAAGGCATTCCATGCCGCATCAATTTCCACATTTGAAAGTGCTTTGCTTGTAATATTTCTCATCTCGTTTCGGAATTCATCCGGTGATATCAAATCCTTTTCCAATTTCTCGAACAAATGATTTTGGTTTGCTTGCGAATAAAGCTCATCAAAATTTCTGACTCCGATTTCCGCGAAGGCATTTCTGGCGCAACTAAAGTCTATATCATAGATAACACCACCAAAATCGAAAATGATATTTTTAATTAATGTCATTGAAATAAAAAATTAAGAAATTACCTTATTAAAACATAAAAATATATAAATTTGCATTCGCTTTTTAATCGAAAGCAAGTATATCAAACAACAATATACTTAGGGCCTATAGCTCAGCTGGTTAGAGTAGTTGACTCATAATCAATTGGTCCCTGGTTCGAGTCCAGGTGGGCCCACCAATTTAAACGGAATGCCTTTAAACAAAGGTGTTCCGTTTTTTTTTATACTTAAAGCTCACTGACTGGACGAGAAGTTTATCCCGATGAGCAAAGCGATGTCGGGAAGTCCAGGTGGGCCCACCAATTTAAACGGAATGCCTTTAAACAAAGGTGTTCCGTTTTTTTATGCTTAAAGCTCATTGACTGGACGAGAAGTTTATCCCGATGAGCAACGCGATGTCGGGAAGTCCAGGTGGGCCCACCAATTTAAACGGAATGCCTTTAAACAAAGGTTTTCCGTTTTTTTATACCTTAAACTCACTGACTGGACGAGAAGTTCATCCCGATGAGCTCGCAATAGTGGTAAGTCCGGATAGGACAAAATTGAAATTACCTTTTTCTATACTCTCAACAATCTCATTATTAACCGATCAATCCTCAAATTATATAACATATTCTAAAAATCTTGTTAACTAATGTACATAAGTATAACTACATTTATCTACTCATACTTTACATACGTTATATGAAATAAAATATGACAACAATTTTGAAACACCTAAAATTAAGCGCACTATTTTTCTTATGCTTTGGGTTAACAATAGTGCAGGCACAAGAAGTAATCCCCGCTACTGGTGGCAATGCTACAGGTAACGGAGGCTCGATAAGTTACACCATTGGGCAAATTGTATATTTTTTTAATACAGGTCCGAATGGTTCGGTTGCTCAAGGAGTTCAACATCCATTTGATATTTCTGTTGTTGGACTTAATGAA
Organism: Bacteroidota bacterium; assembly: GCA_018816945.1. Classification (NCBI taxonomy): domain Bacteria; kingdom Pseudomonadati; phylum Bacteroidota; species Bacteroidota bacterium. The sequence continues at coordinate 3,616 of JAHIVC010000102.1, forward strand.
ACAGAAAAAATTTCATCACAATACTCGGTTTATCCAAATCCCACAAATAATTATCTTACTCTGAAAATTGAGAACTTCAAAGCAGCAAATTTGTTTTATCAACTCTATGATATCAGCGGAAGGCTTTTAGACAGTAAAAAACTAAGCGATAATGAAACTAAAATTGAAGTTGGATATCTAACCCCTTCCATATATTTTTTGCAAATATTTAACGGGAATAAGGAAATTCAAGCTTTTAAAATCATTAAAAATTAAAAATTATGAGAAATATATATGCTATTCTATTTACAGTATTAGTAACTGCAAGTGTATTTGCTCAAACTCCTACAAAAATGAGCTATCAGGCAGTCATCCGTAATAGCAGCAGTCAACTCATTACAAATCAATTTATTGGAATGAGAATAAGCATACTGCAAGGTTCAGCTAGCGGAACTATCGTTTATACAGAAACCCAAACTCCTTCTACTAATATAAATGGCCTAGTCACGATTGAAATAGGAGGTGGCACAGGATTTAATACCATAAACTGGTCAAGTGGAGTATATTTTATTAAAACTGAAACCGATCCAACTGGAGGTACAACTTATACCATAACAAATACAAGTCAATTGTTAACAGTACCATTTGCATTTCACGCTAAAACTGCTGAAAATATTTCAGGGGGTGGAACAGAATCGGATCCGATTTTTCTGGCATGGAATAAAAGTTCAGGCATAAATATTACCGCTTCTCAGGTTAGCGATTTTCAGACAAACGTAACTAATAATGCTGCTGTTATTGCTAATACCGCTAAAATTAGTTATCCCTCCGTTGATGCAACGAAGCTGGCTGGTATTGCTGCAGGAGCCGAGGTTAATGTGAACGCGGATTGGAATGCAACAAGTGGCGACGCACGAATACTAAATAAACCAAACATTGTAACTGCCGATGGTTCTGAAACCAAAGTAACTGCCGGAACTAATGTTACCGTAACAGGAACCGGGACAAGCAGTACTCCCTATGTAATAAATTCATCAAGTACGGGTGGAGGCTTTACACATTATATTGGTGAACTCTATGGCGGTGGTATCGTAGTATCTGTGTGGAAGGTAAGCGGAGTTGAGCATGGGTTGATCGCATCATTAACTGATCTAAGCACATTGGTAGTTTGGAGTAATGTTTCCTCATTAATTGGTACATCGGCTCAAAGTCCTATAAATGGTCAGGCCAATACCAATGCAATTATTGCACAAAGCGGCCATACAACCAGTGCAGCAAAATTGTGTGATAGCTACACTAATGGAGGTTATAGCGATTGGTACTTGCCTGCTGTTTGGGAACTAAATCAATGCTACAACGCCGCCTTTATTGTAAACACGGTTTTAGGAGCCACGAATGGATTTCAATTCGATTATTATTGGAGCTCTACTGAATCATTCGACAACTTCGGCGGATTCATCTTTTTCGATTACGGATCTACTTACTTTGGCTATAAATCAAATGCTTACAGAGTCCGGGCTGTGAGAAGATTTTAAAATAACCTACTTTACATTGATTTCATCTTCACAACTTTACATAATGGAAGGCTAATCATTTTGCCAATTGCTAATCACACTGGGATAAATGGATGTACTTATTAATTTGTATACATTCATGATTCAAAACTTTCAAAAAGATAATATTTACATTTCATTTTCTGATACAAGAAGCACAAGTATTCATACATTCAGATGTCTGTATATCATAAATGATAAACGTAGTTAAAAAATAGCGTTTAAGAAAACATCAAACTATTCATAAATCGATAGATATATAGATATCAGGAATATATTTAGTATTTTAGTTATCCGGAAAACGCTGCTGAAATAGAATATGGATTTAAACAATTCAGATATTAGCATGATTAAGAGATCGCTTTCTCTTAAAAATATGGTTTGTAATTGTTGCTTAAGAATTATTCGCATGGATCTTGAGGCAATTGGTGTTACTGTTATGGACGTTAAATTAGGACAGGTTACAATAAAATATGATCCATTAAGAATACCTTTCGAAAAAATAGTCGAGTCAATCCATAATTCAGGATTTGAAATTGTTGAGGACCGTGAAAAAATACTCGTGGAGCAATTAAAAACTTCAATTATTGATCTGGTTCGAAATTCTACCTATAATGCGATGGTTAGGAACTCTGATTATCTGGTAGAAAAATTCGGGTTAAGTTACCCCCACCTATCTTCCTTGTTTTCAAAGCACGAAAGAACAACCATTGAAAAGTATTTCATTTTTCAAAAAATTACAAAAGTCAAAGAACTCATTGACTATGGTGAGCTTACCCTAAGTGAAATTGCTTATATGATGGGTTATAGTAGTGTTCAATATCTATCTACACAATTTAAAAATATCACAGGAGTTTCAGTGACTGAATTTAAAAAAGATCCTGAAACACACAGAAACATAGAGGACACTCTGGGCAATTAAAGTGATCCTTCCCGAGACTTGGCAGTTAACTTGTGATATAAATAAGCAAACGAAATCGAAAAGAACAATATAATAGCAAACCAAAATCCAAAAGTCTCAATTTTTTGAGTCTGGTAAATAGCTGTTGAAACATTCCCTATAATCAACCATTGTACTACGTATATTGCTGTTACGTTAATACCCATCCATGTAATAAAATTTCGAACTTTTACATTTAAATATTTCGCTGTTATCTCCAATAAAAGAGTCCATAGTATTACCAGACCAATAGCCCACAGCATGTAATGGAACTGATGGTGATAATAATAATTTAATTTAATTGACGAATTAAATCCAAAATCAAGAAATACAACCAATAATATAAACACGCCCAGGATAGCGAACCAAAATACAAGTTTATTTTTTTGTCTGAAATCAACAATTTTATCTTCCCACTTATAAAATAAAAATCCAATTAATGGATAAGCCAACCACGGAAATAATGGGAAATATGACCATGTAAATTCCCCCCCAATAAGAGGCAAAAAATAATCCGTTTCTATATCTGAAAATAGCTGATTAATATAATGCGTACCAATGCTAATTAAAAGGATCAGGATTAGAATGATCCAGTATTTTCTTTTTATGATCGATTTTAAGAGCGATAAAATGATAATGCTTGATCCGGCTAGAAAGAAAATATCAATCCCCCAAATATATTCCAATGGATTGAGCATTAAATCCCCAGAAATTATTTTAACCAGCAAATGGAAATTTAGTCCAATATTTAATAAAAGTCCTAATATAAAGATCTTGATTCCCCTAAAAATTCCATGGAATAAACTCAATTTGCCTTTACTTATAAAATAACCCATGATGATCATAAATACCGGGGCAGCAAATGGGCCTCCTAAAAACAATGAAGTTCGTCCTACCCAACTTTCCTGGCCAGGTTTATCTATAAATAATTCCAGAATGTGCACCTGAATCATAAATAATACTGCATAGCCTTTCAATAAATCAGGGATTGGACTTCGGTTACTTTTTAAAGAATTCATTTTATTATTTTCTCGCATTACAAACATAGTATATGTAATTCAAAAAATTAACTATTCTGCTTCAAAAGCAAGAATTTTATAACTCTTTCTGAAAATTCTATACCTCTCAATTTATTTCCTTGTATTAATATTGTAGTCTATCTTAGTGCAAATAAAATATTTTACTAAATATATCGGTCATGAAAATAAAAAGAGATATTGCTGTTAGTGATTCGGGGTTGGTTTTTAATCCGATGAATGGAGAATCTTATTCAGTTAATCCTATAGGCATGGAAATTTTTAATTTATTGAAAGAACAGAAAGGGTTTAATGAAATTTCAAAAAAACTCAAAGATAAATTCGAGGTAGAGGACAGCACGTTGGAAAAAGATTTCCTTGATTTTACAAGTATGCTTAAACAATACGAACTCCTTGAAGATGAAGCATAAATTAAATATTGCAGTAACTGCTCTTAATGCTATAGATAGTCCGGGCCCGGGGATTGCTGTAATAAGAGGCCTGATGGAAGCTAAATCGTTTGAGGCCAGAATTATCGGGCTTTCATATGATGCATTGGAACCAGGAATTTACATGCATGATCATGTTGCGAAAAGCTATCAAATCCCATACCCTTCCTCTGGTGCAGAACCCTTAATGGAGCGAATAGAATTTATTCATTCCATTGAAAAGATTGACATCATCATTCCCAATTTTGATGCTGAACTTTACTCTTTCATGAAACTAGAAAGTAGGTTAAAGGCAATGGGGATTAGTATGCTTCTGCCCACTCTGGCACAATTTGAAGAACGTCATAAAGTTAATTTGAACGCTTTTGGGGAAAAGTACAATATCAATGTCCCCCAAAGTAAGATTATACATTCAACCGACTCAATTTTTAAACTTAAAGATGATTTTTCATACCCCGTGCTGGTTAAAGGGAAATATTATGATGCCACGATTGTTTATAACGATGAACAGGTCAAGTCCGCGTTCAACAAAATCTCGGCTAAATGGGGATTGCCAATCATTATTCAGGAATTTATTCATGGTACTGAATTTAATGTGACAGGATTAGGTGATGGAGAAGGAAATACGATTGCAGCAGTGCCAATGCGAAAACAATATATTACAGATAAAGGAAAAGCATGGGGTGGAGTAACCATTTCCAATAAAAAAATACTGGATATTACAGATAATTTTATTCGTTCCACAAAATGGAAAGGCCCCTTCGAATTTGATCTTATGAAAAATTCCGAAAATGAATTTTACTTACTTGAAATTAATCCGCGGATGCCTGCCTGGATTTATTTAGCAGTTGGAGCAGGTCAAAATATTCCTGAAGCAGTTGTTAATCTAGCGCTTGGGAATAAAGTTTTGCCATTCGAGAATTATTCAGTTGGTAAAATGTTTGTCAGATATGCTTATGATATGATTGTTGATATTGCTGAATTCCAGCAAATGTCAACCAATGGTGAATTATAATTTTTTAATACAAAAAAAATGGAAAAACAAAGATATGAGCGACCGGTAATTAAAAAACTGGAAAGCAATATGCCAAGTAAATTTGGAATGGCGACCAAATATCCTCCAACCACAAATATTGATAATGTAAGTGTTAAAAGTTTAATTAATGATTTCGGATCACCCTTATTTGTGATATCGGAGAAAAAAATCCGTGCAACATTAAAAAAAGCTAAAGACGCTTTTAAAACCAGATATCCAAAAGTTCAGTTTGCATGGTCTTACAAAACAAATTATCTAAATGCAATTTGTAATATTTATCATCAGGAAGGGTCATGGGCAGAAGTCGTATCAGGATTTGAATATGAAAAAGCACTAAAAAGTGGAGTGGAAGGGAATAAAATTATTTTTAACGGGCCGGATAAAAGAAAGAAAGATCTTGCTCTAGCTATTGAAAATGAATCGCTCATTCACATCGATCACTTGGACGAATTATACGCCATTTTAGAACTTGCCGACACGCATCAAAATAAACCTAGAGTTGCAATCCGAGTAAATATGGATACCGGAGTTTACCCCATGTGGGATAGGTTTGGGTTTAATTATGAAAACGGACAGGCTTGGGATGCTTTGAATAAAATCATGAATTCCAGAAAACTAGAGCTGGTAGGTTTACATACCCATATTGGAACCTTTATGTTATCTGCGCAGGCATACGCAATGGCAGCATCTAAACTTTCAGAATTAGCTGTAGGTATTCAACGTAAGTATGACCATGTTATTAAATATATCGACATGGGTGGTGGCTTTGCTTCACGAAATAATTTAAAGGGATCGTATTTGCCGGGTTCAGATGTTAGCCCAACATTTGATGATTATGCGGAAGCAATTACAGCAGCTATTTTAAATAGTCAGATCAAGCCTGAAAACCTGCCTTTATTGATTTTGGAAACCGGCAGGGCTTTGATTGATGAGTCGGGTTATTTATTAGGTACAGTAATAGCCAATAAACGGCTGGCCAATGGTAGAAGAACAACAATTATTGATGTTGGCGTCAATTTATTATTTACTTCGTTTTGGTACGATCACAAGTTAACACCTGCCCAAGCATTTACAAACTATACTGAAGACACGACAATTTATGGTCCTTTATGCATGAATATCGATGTGATAAGGGAAAATATTAATCTGCCTCTGCTGAACAAGGATGATCATGTTGTGATCCATAATATTGGAGCATACAATATGACACAATGGATGCAGTTTATTACTTTAAGGCCTAAAATTGTACTTATCGATCTTGAAGGAAAGACTCATGTGATTAGAGATAATGAAGATTTGGAGAGCGTTGCATCATTTGAAAAAACCCCCGAACATTTAAAAACTTTCAATCTCTAAATTTCTGCTGATGAAAGAAATCGCGAAAAAAAGTTATGTAATGCTCAAAGAGAGTACTTTAAATTCATATTCTCAAATATTTTTTTCAAGTAATAAACTATTTGCCGGATTATTAATAGTGGTCACTTTTTTCGACCTCTATGCAGGAATAAGTGGTCTTATGGCTGTAATCATATCCAATATAGCTGCTTATCTAATCGGGTTCAATCGATCATACATAAATGCAGGATATTATGGTTTTAATTCATTATTGGTTGGATTGGGTTTGGGGATTTATTATTTACCCACCCCCGAGTATTTTATGCTACTCGCTTTCGTATCCATATTTACCCTATTTATAAGTGTGGTATTAGAGGGGGTTATCGGCAAATATGCCTTACCCTATTTGAGTATCCCATTTTTAATCGTTTTATGGTTAGCCATTTTAGCAACAAGAGAATTCTCAGCTCTTACCATTAGCGAAAGAGGTATTTATAGTGCGAACGAGATGTATGCTATTGGTGGAATTGGCATGGTGAAAATTTATGAATGGTTCACCAATCTGAATTTACACGAATCAATTGTTATTTATTTTAGATCATTGGCAGCTATTTTTTTTCAGTATTCATTATTCTCAGGAATTATTATCGCGATTGGAATACTCATCTATTCCCGAATTTCATTCTTACTCTCCCTCTTGGGATTCTTCTCGGCTTACCTTTTTTACATTGTTATAGGAGCTGATATTAATCAGCTTAATTATGGATATATTGGTTTTAATTATATTCTCACGGCAATTGCTATTGGTGGTTTTTTTATCATTCCATCTAAACAATCATTTCTTTGGGTACTGCTTTTAACTCCTTTAATCTCAATAATTATTGTTAGTACAAGTACCATTTTAGCGTTTTACCAATTATCCGTTTATTCATTGCCCTTCAATTTTATAGTGCTGGTATTTTTGTATGTACTGAAATTTAGAGAGAATCCCAAGTTAAAACCGGAAGTTGTTGCCATTCAACAAAACAGTCCTGAAAATAATCTTTATGCGCACATCAATCATCAGTCGAGATTTCAGGATTGGAAATTTGTTCCTATTTCGTTGCCATTTTGGGGTAATTGGAAAGTTAGTCAAGGCCATAATGGAGAATTTACACATAAAGACAAATGGAAATTTGCATGGGATTTTCAAATTTTAGGAGAGGATGGTGAAACGTTTAAAGACGAAGGAAAAGAAGTAGATGATTTTTTATGTTATAACAAACCTGTTATTGCTCCTGCTGATGGCTGGATTGAACAAATCGTTAATGGTATTAGCGACAATGCAATCGGGGACATGAATTTAGAGTATAATTGGGGAAATTCAATCGTTATTAAACATAGCGATAAATTATACACTCAACTAAGCCATTTAAAAAACGACTCTATAAAAGTAGTTAAGGGTAATTATGTAAAACATGGAGATGTGTTGGCAAGTTGCGGAAACTCAGGAAGATCGCCAGAGCCCCATTTACATTTTCAAGTTCAATCTACTCC
>JAHIVC010000103.1 GCA_018816945.1 Bacteroidota bacterium
AAATCAAAAGTTTTTATTATGAAATTTATTTGGAAATGCAAAACGAAATATGACTTTACGTGGAATTGGAGAAATATTCCAGTTCTTTTCAAAAAAGGGAATTTCTATTGGGTGAAATCGCAGCTATGTTTCCATTGGGCCCAGAATGATGTTGTAGCGGTCTTTCTCCTGGACATCCGCCAGATTCTCGGTCAGGGTGTTGGTGTGGATGATGTTGGGTGCCTCGATGCCATGCAGGATCATATTCATGATGGCGATAACATAAGCCAGTGACTTTTTTTCCTTGCCGTAAAAGGTCTTTTCCTGAAGAGCCTTGATGTCCCCGGTGGTGAGATTGGCACCAGATTTCAGATAATCGAAGGACTCGCAGAGAAAGCCCGCCGAACCGCAGGCACCGTCATAGATGGTCTCGCCGATTTTTGGGGCGACCACACTGACCATGGCCCGGATAAGGGGACGCGGGGTGTAATACTCACCGCCGTTTCGTCCGGCGTTGCCCATGCGTTTGATCTTTTCCTCGTAGAGCGCGGAGAGTTCGTGTTTTTCCACCTGGGACCGGAAGGTCAGTTCGTCGATGTGGTCGATGATCTCGCGCAGGTTGTAGCCGCTGGTGATCTTGTTTTTGATCTCCCCGAAAATCTGGCCGATTTTGTATTCGATAGTGTCCGGCCCGGTGGCCCTTTGAGTGAAGCCGTGGAGATAGGGAAAGAGCTTCTGGTTGACGAAATCACGGAGGTCATCACCAGTGAGGGCGGCATTGTGGTCCAGCTTGCCATCTTTCCCTTTGGGTGCGGCCCAAAGTTCCCAACGGTAAGGTGTGTCGAGAATGTAGGTGTAAGTTTTCCCGCTCAAGGCGGCTTCATCGGAACGGTCCTGCTCCAGACCGTCGAGGTATTTCAGAAACAGGAGCCAGGAGGTCTGCTCCGTGTAATCCAATTCGCTCCCACATCCCGCCTCTTTCCAGAGGATGTCATCTATATTTTTGAAGGCTTGTTCAAACATCAGCTTATATTTTTTCCTCTTGGGGTTGTAATCCCAAAACCCCGGAATGTTCCTAACTCATACAAAGCAGTATGATAGGGAATAATTGTCGTAAACTCGGGTAAGGCATCTTGCCAAGCTTCATTTTTACCCAAACCCTCAGAATTTTGGTTATAACCGAGATTTACAAGTAAATACACCCTAAGTTGGGGTAACCCCAACATTCGTGTCACCAGCCGCAAATCGAAATTGAGTTAGACCGAGGCTCCTTTTTTAAAACTCAGAAATCACATGTTTTTCTTGTGTCCAGAATGACGGGGAAAGTGCCTGGGATTCCTAAAACCCGAATGTTAGTTTTATGGTAAATACTAACATTCGCTTGGCTTTTTAGTTACCGGAAACATAAATCAACCGGGGGGAAATTCCGGAGCTATATTTTTCAAAACGGAATTTCAACCGGACAAAATCGCAGCTATGTTTTCATTACCCGTTAAGGGAGAATGTTTTTGTTTGAAAAAACGGTTATGGATTTTGCGCCTCGGGATAAAGCCACGTATAAATTATGGGAATTCATTCCATCAGCGTCAAGAATAAATACATGATCAGCTTCAAGGCCCTTCAGTAGCAGCGTGGAGCCAATAGCTTTCGTTGGGATACGACGATCACCTTGATGCCGTCGTTGCTCTCGAATTATTTCAGCCGATTGCCTTATTGTTTTGTTAGAATCGCCGATACTAAGCGAAACGGCACTTTTAAGAGCTGAAAAAGCTCCTTTTCTATAAATCCTTGTTTCTGAACAGAGTTCAAGACAACTAAGTAAGTTATCTATAGAATTATTATCTCCTTGTTCCACCACACATTTTACAGCTATCTCTAAAGCAGTTGCTGGTGTCCGGTTCCGACTCGCTAAAATAGTGGCCACTCGTTTTAACAAATATTCTTTCCTGATCCCTGTCATCATAGTTGAAACTGAGTCTATAACATGGCTTGCTAATTTAACCCCATTTGAGGTATCAAACTTAGAAGCGTCATTTAAAATATCTTTCAAATCTACAGGTTCAACCACATCAATTCCAATCGCTGTGCTAGCAAAACGATGTCTTAAATCAGCCTTATAAGGATTACCAATAATTAATAACGAATCAGAGGCGGCATTTTTTTTTCTGATTTGATACTGTACGTCAATCTGATTTTTTGAGTCAGTTTGATAATTACCAGTAAGTTGATGCCATTGGACATATTCCGGGCAACTCAGCAGATCAATTGGGTTGCCCTTATTTAACAGATTACGACAGTTTATAATCCAACGACCTAAATTCGGTGTCCCAGCGTTTATCCATCGCCAAGGCGTGTTAAGTTCACAAATTATTGGAAATCTCGCTTGAACCCCATTAACCCAGCATGGCATAGGATCACTAAAATTAAATATGCATTGCATTGGATCACCGAAAACAATAGTCGGCAAAAACTCTGAAATAGAACAAATTAATGCATGTTGATCAGAATTGCAGTCTTGATATTCATCAACCAATAACCGTGAATATGTTGATTGAATAAGATCAGATATATGACCAGAATCAATGTACTTATTAACCTTGCGACGCAACTCAGGATAAAAAACTTTAGGAGTATCAGGAGTTGCGACAACATTACATGACCCAGGAAACATAGTTGATATTCGCAGTGCCCAACCGTCAATTGTTGCAACAACATATTGATAATTTGGTACACCAAGGCGCTTAAGTCTCGATTTTAATGCAGCGACTCCAGCTGTAGTATGAGTTAATACCAGAAACGGCTTGTTAGATGTGGAATTAAGAGTTTCCGTTATTAAATGTGTTTTGCCACATCCAGCTGGAGCAACAATTAAACCCCGGTGAGACGATAAGACGGCTTCTACTGTCATAGAAAACCACCGACAGACTTAGCCCAAGCAAATAATTCATTTATTGGTTTAGTAAGTAATTTTCCAAAATTTGAGTAGTGTGGTGCAATAATTGAGCGAGCAATATTTTCAGCTGGTTCAATATCTTTATACCAAGCACCATTCTTACTTTTAGCCGCTTTCGATAATATTGTTCTCATCGTATCTTGAAATTTAGTGCGGCAATCTTCTAAATTAAAACTGTTTCCAGAATATTTCTGAATATTGGAATTTATTGACTCACGCCCTTTTCGTTCGACGGCCAAATCAATCAAGGCCGGTATTACGACCTCGGGACAGGATTTAAATAAAGCATCTTCAGTAGCGTTATTCTCTCCCCATTCAAAAATTTTGATCCCTATTCTTTTCGCTTCGATTGTTTCTTCTATTTCTTCCTCTTGTTTATCAGAATCTTTAAATATGGCAGTAGGATATCCTAACATATTAAAGATTTTAGCACGTTGGAACTGTGTCTGTCCTCCACCATCCGCCCAGTATGCACCATGCGCTTGAATGCTCATGTGGCCTTGATCTTGGCAATAAAGATCAATACCTTTAACAATGCCTATTTCTGTTTTACCTTCGCAGACAATGACAGACCGACTAAAAAAAGCCTCAGCACATACTCTTAATGTACTTTGTTCTTCATTACCGCCAGTTAGTGTGTGTATATAATGAGAGCAATGGGTATTTGGAGGGGGAAAAGGGACTATACCAACCTTTCTAACAACATGAAGTTGTTCTGCTTTAAGCTCACGTAAAACATAAGGGGAATGTGTTGTAATAAAAACTTGTTGTTCCTGCGATTCATCTTTAGAGCCCAACTCATTAAGTAATCTTGTTATCCTAAATGGCTCTAACCCATACTCAGCCTCATCAACTATAAGTATTTTGGAGATATTTGTACACTTTTGTAAGCCACTGATCAATAAACGCGACGAACCTGTCCCTAACTGCCTCAGTGGAGTATTGTCATCGTTGTGAAGACTTATTGCACCATGTGCAAGCGACACGCTATTTGCATCAAGTAGCGCCTTTAAATCACCAACTGAAACCCCTAATTTATTAGCGATATTTTTTACTTGAATCAACACAGCATTAATTCCCGCAACCTCGCCACCAGAAAAAGCTTCACGAGCTTTCCGACCAAGTTGGGCCAATGTCAATGACGCGTTGATATTTTTTTCGGATAATTTATTCAAGATGGATTTATTTCCCCACGCAAAATGATAGTCAGGGGCTGCACCAAGTCTCGCTGAAGATATTAACTCACGGTGTTTCCATTGCAACCTGCGTTCAAGACCATCAGCCACGGCTCTTTCAGAATAAAGCAACCAATCGGGTTCTAAATCTTCTCCAACGGTCAACTTCACTGTTAATACAACTTCTTTGCCAGATAGAGGTTCATCTACTATTTCGCCCGTGGCAGAGTTAAAACCCCTTAAGAACATTCCATAAGCCTCAATATTTTTAAGTTGGTCATCTAATGCACCGATGGTAACAAATATTTCGATTGGGTTTTTTGTATTGAGTTGGAAAAAGTCGGAATCAGTGAAAGGATATGAACGTCTTGCTCCTATGGCTAAATCAATCGCATCAAGAACAGTTGATTTTCCTGAATCTCCCGAACCAATAAGACAGTTAAGACCTGGTTTTGGAAACCAAATAAGTTCGTTAATGACCCTAAATCTTTTAATATGAATATGTCTAATTTGTGCCAAAATAATATACCTCTTATTGGTTATTTCAACTTATACCATTTCGTGAGCTACCCCATGAACGTTTAAAGTTAATTCTCTGATTCTATCCATCTCACTCGATAGGTCGTACATAAAACATGTCCAATAGAGGGAGCATGTTGGAGAAGAGTATAGCCTTAATATTTGAATTCAGTGATCTCTTTTGTTGTTCGAGTTTCAGCCTCGTTTACTGACCCACGCGGCATGCTCCCTATACCACCAGTTGTCAGCTTGAATGGTCTTAGGATCATTGGCGTCAATCTTCAATATTTCTCAAAATTAGCAGAAGCATAGCCGTCTTTATCTTCGCAAATTGGACAAAGTTCTGCTTCCTCTCCGTATTCGCAAGACGAAAATATATATGGTTCTTTGCACCACTTGCAATCCAACACCTCCTCGGCATACCCACAAACAAGACACTTTTCTTCATCTACGTCGAATGCTTTGTTGTGACATGAGGTGCATTTAATGACATAGATATGTTCATCACCATCAATTTTTTCATGCGCCTTTCGTAGCAAATCCTCATAGAATTCTGTGTATTGTCGGAGTATCCGCCAACTGCTATCCTTTAGGTGGGCAGCCTTCCATTCAAGATGTAAGTGATCATCCGCAAAGCTAAATATAAATGAAAGGACTTGGCCAACAATGGTCTTGGCTTCATGCTCAGTAATCGAAAATTCAAAATGTTCGATTTCATTTCTTTTTTTTCTGGCGGTGTCTATAGCATTCAGTTCATCATTAGAAAATTGGATATTGCAAATTTTTTGTAACCGTTTTAATGCTTTTTCTGCTCCCACGGTAAATGCATCCGTCGAAGGGTATTTGTCTATATTATCAAAAACAAAAGCAGGATGTTTTCGTCGAAGAGTTTCTTTAAAAAGCAACTCAACAACATGTGCGATATCAACAATAATCCGCTTCCAATCTCCGGCACAATTTTTGTTGACAGGCCCCATATGTTGGATTGCATGCTCTAATGAATCGTTGGCATTTTCTATTAAATTGAACTTATGCATATGAAAGCCTAACCGCTTCGCGCGATAGGTGCGCGCATCGGCTGAAAACGATGGTATGTAAATTGAAACTGATTAATAATTCACTTGGCCAAAATACATATAGTGTGAAAATCTGTGGATCTAAAGCGCAATCAAAACATACAGATATATTTCGAATTTCACAAGTTTTTCTAAGTCGGAAGTCCTAATGATTCAACAAAACCCATGGTAAAGAAAACGAACGTATATTAACCTCTTGATCAATTTCACATTAAGGTCTGATTTGCAGTGTTTTTGAGTCAAAAAACGCAGTCAATATTTCAAAATTAATTTAAAGGGGTGGTTTCTGGATTTTTAAACTTAAAAAATACATGATATCGGCCTGTAAAATATTACGTGGTTTCTTATTTTGATCCACAAATTCCACCACATGCCTTGCATGGTATCCCATTCAATTTCAAGGCCTCAGATAAAGGGATTTGTGTGCAACTTTTTTTACATTTGACAGCCCATCTACATTTTGAGCAATGGTATGTTTTTGATTTGAAATTAAAAACTACATCCTCACCGGATAAATTGCCCTGTATTTTTTGTTTTTTAAGTTCAAAGCTTTCCCTTTGCATTTTTACACGGTCGGCCTCTCTTTGTTTGAGCCGGTTTATCTCCGCATCTTCCTCAAGTTGAGCGTTTTTAAGCTCAAATAATTTATTTTTATCTGCTTTCAGAAGCCTATAAACATTAAACCTACCGTCTTTTAGGATTTCGGTATGAGTCATCTGGGTCTCAATAGGTACACAGCCGAGATTGCTAACGTGAATGTACTTTTCAATTTCTGAGACCCCGTTTTTATATGAGAGATTACGCCCCTCTTCCTCAGTTTTCACATTAGAAGCGATCCCAACCGAAAACAGAACGTCCCCTTCAAGCCAAGAACTCATTTCAGTCCAAAAAGGTCGATTGTCGTCTGCATAAGTGTATTGTATGGAAAAAAAAACAAATGTTAATGCAAGAACTTTTGTTGCGAATGATCGAAACATGTTTAATCCCTTGTAGACAGTTGGTGAAAGAACCTTTATAAATCTTTCGAAAGCACCTTAACCCGATTTAGTTTTATATTTCAAACCTTATACAAATCAGCGTTGGAGACTTTCCCTCGAATCATTTTATCCCAAAGGTCTCTTTTTATTTCTAATTCAATGTCGTCCCATTTGATAAGCTGAATGCCCGCCCTCACATAGTCGCCCTTTGATTTCATGGCAGCATAATTTTCATGAAGAGTGACGATATGTACTTTTTCACATTCAATGACTGTTTTAATAAACTCTTCCGGGTCATTTATGTTGCCTTCAAGGTGTTCTTTTACAAGCTGCGTTAATTTGGTCTGTATGCGTTTATAATGTTCCAGCCTCAATTCATTGTTAAAATCTGATATCGCACGGTCTGAAACCATGCCCGTAAACTTTCTTATCTTTCTTTTAAGCCTTTCAGACGCTATATGGGTATACCACGCTCTGGCTGATGACGGGGTAACTCTCGGGCGTCGAGCAAGCCACATTATTTCTTCATAAACCCATTCAAGTTCTTTTTGAATCTCGGATTTGATGTATTCAGAAGCCATAAGAACTATTCTTTGCACTCTCTTATCACAAACGGATTTATATTCCCCTGAATAGCTTTGATCCTCTGGGCTCGTTCACACTCCCAGGCGTCAACCGGGTCCTGGGCGGACCAGACTTCAAAAAGTCTCTGGTTTTTCTTTGATATGATCCCATGACCAGGGTAAGCCTGATCCATATAAAAATAGGTCCGGGCAATGTCCCCCCTTATCTCTGGAGCTGGTTCCACTTTTCGGTCCTGGACCTCAAAATCACACGCCCCATACTCACGGGGTTCACCAGGTATTTCTGCGTAACTGTAGTTTGAACGATCTCCGTTTATTTCACCTAATGCCGGTACAAGATTGTATAGATCCGCCTCCATGAGGCGAAATTCGTTTGAAACCTTCCGGGCACAGTTCCTGCCTTTGAACGCCCTACCCTTCCGATCCACACAACTTTCATGGCCATCACGCCATTGGGGAAATGATCGGCCAAATGCCTCCGCCGGAACGACATGCTCCCATTCAATCCTTTGAGCCCGTTTGTTGCTCCGCTTCGAGGTGTATTTGTCAGAAGGGATGATTGATTTGTCTTTATTGAAAATGCAGCCACAATAGAACGTTTCCCGGTGATCAAAATAAACCTTTTCCAACAATATCTTCTTGGATTTGGAAAATGAATCATTATTGATATTCCCTCCAGCCATGGACATTGAAGGTATCAATATGGAAATTAATAATATGAGTCGATATCCGATCCAGGTCATCCTTTCCAACTATCCCTTCTTTCTCGTTCGTTTTTTTGACTGTTTGAGTCTGGCTAACCGCTCCTTAATTTCAAACAGAAGGCGTCTTTGTTCTTTTTCGCCCATCTTTTTATACATCCGTGAGTTCGGGGGCCTCTGCCATCGGTCGATAAGGCCTGAACCGACACCCATGATCTTTGCAAAGTCATCATCCGTTACGAGGATACCTGTCCTGGCTCTAACGGCAGCACGTACCCGCTTGAAGACTTCGATCTGCTTATCCGGTTGGTGGACCTCAATTCCGAGGATTGTATTTTTGGGCTCCATGAATTTGTCTTTTATGGAGTAAGCAACAACAGGAATTCCGTGTTTCTTCACGATGCGGTATATCGTGCTTTGCCCGTAGCCGGTCATGGTGACAAGCTCTTTAATACTGTATCTGCTTATGTCCTTGATGCCCATAAGCTTATCAATAAGGGTTTCTTTTCCCACTTGTTATCCCAAGTTTTAATCAATTAGGGGTAACCCCAACCATCGCACTAAAAAGCGCAATCTGTCATCTTACCCATCACCAAACTATATTGAATAATTGCAACAAACTTACTTGATGGCCGATATATCTTCAAACTCAAGCTGATTTGTTGTCGCGTGAAGCAAATCGTTTAAAATGCTCTCAGCTATTTGCCAATTATAATTTGGTTTTACCTCTTTCCCGGATGATACTTTTTTATGAAAAGCGGTTTCAAGATTTTTCCTTACTGCTTTTGAATGCTCCCCTACCCCCTCCTGGAAGATAAAAACAATTGCATCCATCATGTCTGCCAGCTTAAAAATAATATAAAGCTCTGGTTTCTTTTGGATTTTTCCTCTTAGATTAATCAACCAGGGCGCAATCTCTTTTTCAATTTCTTCGATCGGATTATTTATTTTCGAGATCTCTTCTATCCTTCTTTTCAAGGGAGATGCCAGATCGCCCATAAGAAGTTCGGGCGTATCATGCCACATGGCATATTCTAACAATAAAAGCCGTTCAGAATCGGTCAGGGGATCAGAGGGTATTTCTTTGGCCATCTTATTGACAAGCATACTTACAATATAATGATGTTCAGCCAGAGTCTGATTTCGTAATGTCCGGACACTATGCCACCGTGTGACATGGCCTGCCCGAGAGATATCTTGTATATTAATTTTCGGTATCGGCATTACGGTTTCCTTAAAAACCTATTTTCCTTTTATTCTCATCACTCTTGGTCGATAAAATCTGATCAAGAGCCTCAAACACAATATTAAACCGGCCTTCTGTTTGTTCTTTAAATTCGGCCAATTCGTTCCTTATGTCTTCGTTATCCAAGACCACCCTTCGGAGCTTGTTGAAAATCCTGACGGCTTGGATATTAATGTCAATGGCTCTCTGGCTGTTTAAAACACTGGAAAGCATC
The DNA here is from genome assembly GCA_018816945.1 of Bacteroidota bacterium. Classification (NCBI taxonomy): domain Bacteria; kingdom Pseudomonadati; phylum Bacteroidota; species Bacteroidota bacterium. The sequence goes on from JAHIVC010000103.1 coordinate 9,425, forward strand.
AAAACCCCATGCTCTGTAAAGGCAAAGGGCGGTATTCTTAAACCCATCTTGTCATTGGAGGTCGCAAATTGCGACCTCCAATTTTCGAACTCATCTTTTGACAATTCAAACATAAAATCATCAGGGAACCTGTCCATATTTCTTCGAACCTGTTCTTTTAAACGCTTGGTTTCAACACCATATAGTTCAGCCAAATGCCGGTCAAGCATGACTTTTTGACCGCGAATCGTAAAAATCCTATTGGCAATGATATCTTCAGAAACAATTAAATCCATTGGGAATCTCCATTAAAGATGATGAATCACACACGTGGCAACTCCGATGACATTTAATCCCAGATCCGGATCAATCGGTTCACCTTCGGCATCCCTTTTCCCTACTGCCAAAAAGACCCGGCTTTGTTTAACCCCATAACGCCGAAGGACCCTTATAAAGCTCTTAACATGTTTGATTTCGTTGCCCCGTGCGGGTCGCCACGTCACATCTACCATTTTCGAACAACCCTGGCAACACGATGAAACGGGTTTGGGCGTGGCCACATCAAGGGATGGATTGGCCGGATAATTTTCAAACCATACCATATCATCTATATTTATTTTATGGCCATCACAGATCCTGCCCTGCTCTTTAAATGCTTAATCCATACCCATTATCTTTCTCTTTTTGGGCTTCCTGGCCAATGCCCTTCACATGCTTCAACTGCTCGTTCCAGTCCTTACCAATTTCTGGAGCATCCCGGACAATGCGATGGGCCTTATTTTCACTCATCGCGGCAATATCCTTGGCGAACAGTTCGCCATCTTTCCCGTGATCAGTTGCAAGGATTATCACCGAATTATCGGGCATTTTATTGATCGCAGCTTTTAGAAGCTCCTGCTGTTTTTCGTTCATCCGACCACCGAAACTGATATAGCGGGTATGTTCGTCTCGGTTGATCTCGTGATACGACAAAGCATCAATGGGTGCTTCAGTGATAACCAATCGGTTATCATGTTTATACGTATGGGAGACCCAAAGCCCTTTGTCACCACCCTTTGACATGCCCTTAAACTCATAATTGCGTTTTTCAAGACAGCACACCCCTTCCCTATCAATGTGTGGGAAAACGGCATTTTTATATGAATCAATAAAAACTTTTCCTTGGAATCGAGAATCAATTCGATCAATCCCCCGGCTTTTCAAGTACTGGTGGTCATTGCTTTCAACGGCCTGATTCATTTCGGCCAGGACAGATTCCCGGTCCTTCTTAACGGGTTGCACGGTTCGTTGATAATGGGTTTCCGGAACGATGGGTTTTAACGATTGCTCACCGATCCATGGCCGCAATTCTTTCCGGACTTCCCCGATACTTTTCAATTCATTATTTTGTACAAAATCAATGATGGAGCCGCCCTTCCCTGATGTCCAGCTTTTATAAACCCAATGCCCATCCTGGCCCCGGGAAATATTGATTTTATCGAAGTCAGTCCTCATAGTTATAATATTGCTGTAGCTTTCCTTTTTATCGTATGCGTATCCCTTATGCGCCGCATATTCGGAAAGATTGATTTCTGTTTTAAACCGCTCAAGTTCGTCCTTCCTGGCGCCAATAGACATTCCGCTCTGAATTTCTTTCATGGCAGACATAAAACCTCCTTTACCGTCTTGTTGGATGTGGGCATGCATCTCCTTTGCTTCCCGAATCAACTCCTGAGCTGTCAATTTTGTATCCTCCATTGGTTTTAAGCTTTCCACAACAGGTCTAACCTGTTCAAAAACTTCGCTGACGTTCTCTTCAACAATTTTTACGGGACCCGTTTTAATGTTTTGAGCATAATCAAGGGCAAGATCCTTTAAGTTGTCACGGCTCATTTTCTCAAAAAAATCATCTTTATCCTTGAATCCTGTTTTTCCTAAACAGCCATACATCGCCACATTTTCTTTGTGCCTTGTTAAGGCGACATAACTTAAGTGCTTATCAAAATGTTTTGTTGCCAGAACATAAGATTTATCGACAGTCACACCCTGTGTTTTATGAATTGTAGAGGCATAACCATGGGTAAATTCATCGTATAATTTGGGTGAAAATTTGACTGTTTCACCTGAATTATCGAGGACCACCGTTATAAAATTTTCATTAAGATCAATAACCGTTGATAGAGATCCGTTTTTCACGTTCATCATCATATCGTTTCTAAGAAACATAAGGCGATCACCACGGCTAAAATCCTTTGTTGAGGATTTCTGCGATAAAATCAATTCATCGTCAAGGTGGATGAGGTTTTCTTTTGTGTCGTTGGTCTTGGTTACATATGAAAAAGAATCCCTATCAATGAGGCCCCTATCGAGCAAGAACTTTCGTGCTCTTTCATTTAATTCATCAACATCCTTACGCCTAAATGCGAACATATGATGAATTTTTGAAGGTTCAGCCTCAACACCCTGCATCCAACCCTTTGACACGTGTTCCAGGGCGGTATTGTGATGTGAGGAAAAATGAATGTGACGGTTAGATAAATATCTTTCTAACGCAATCTTCACATCACTCTCTGATCCGGACAGCTCAATTGTTGCTTTTTTCTGCCAATCAACCTCTTGACGTATTACTGTGTTGAGTGTGGCATGACCGTATTTGTCAACAAGCCCCTTAAAGGGGGCACCATAGGCAATGGATTGTAGCTGTTGATAATCACCCGCAAGGATTATCTTTGAATCATAAGCTGCGATTAGTTTTAATATTTCTTCCATCTGATGAGTACCGACAAGCCCAGCCTCATCCAATACAATGATGGATCTGTCAGTTAAAATGATTTTTCCCTGGCTTACATCTCTCAAAAACTTATAAATTGTTGTACTTTTTATACCTGTATCTGTTTGAAGATTTTCAGATGCGATACCGGACAAAGCACAGCCTTGTACATCGTACCCCTGGGTCTCGTAAGCCTGTTTAACGGCTCCTAATAGATAGCTCTTACCAGTTCCCGCATAGCCTACAATATTTGATATATTCGTCCCGTTCGCTATATGAATTAACGCCTCTAATTGATCACCATAGAGTTTGAGGTCATTGTTAATATTTTCAATAATCGAATCATTAATTTTAAAGGTTTTCTTTGAATGTAATTCATCGGCATGCCTGAACATATTCATTTCTTTGTTAAGAACGTCCAGCGAAGAATAAAGCGGCATATTCTTATCGTTGTAGCCGACTTTAACGAGTTCAGAACTATTTAAAATAGTCTCTTTCAGGTCGGGAATCCTTGCATAACTTTTTGCGAATTTATGAATATCACTTTCTAAAAATACCGAATGGTGGCGTGTCAGATATTTGAATATAACATTCATATCCTGTTCATTGAGGTCATCTTTTAATACAATGTCGTTTAAATCAACAATTCGACTTTCAGGTGGTTCAATATTTCGAAGATACGCATAATCACTTACAAGATTTTTGTAACGAGTCTGACTTAATATTTCTTTAAATTGGCTCTTGCTTTCAAAACACCCATTTTCAGGATAAACAGAATTAAACCCGGCATAAAGATGTGCATCTTCCCGGTGCCTTGTTAAGGCTACATAGGATAAATGTTTATCACATTGAGTGGTTATGAATGAGTAGGTTCTATCAACTGTGACACCTTGTGTTTTATTTATTGTGGCAGCGTAGCCGTATTTAATGTGATTGTAATCGTTGATATTGAAAACAACCAGTTCGCCACTATCAATTTGTACGGTAATTGAATTCTTATGAATCGATTGGATTGTACCGATGGTCCCATTTTTAATTCCATGACCATCATTTTTTGTGAACATGATTCTATCGTTGATAGATAATTCAATGACATCTTGTTTTGTATCGAAATCAAAATCCTTATTTTCCGCTTGTTCGGTATTAAAGAGTTTATTAAAAAATCCCTTTTTAGAATTTTCTTTTTCCTGTTTATCAAACAACCCTTTCTTAGATGATCGTTCTTGAATTTTAAACATATGTGATTGCTTGCCAAGGCAACCAAGTTCTTTCATTTTCTCTCTGGCCATTAAATTCAATTCTTTTACATCGTCATTTTTGAATGCAAGAATTAAATGTGAATCATTCTTGTTTGATTCAATACTTGCTGACCAATCTGAAACCAAATTCAGTTTGGCTTCAGCAAGTGATGTTTGGTAATGAATTTTACCGTTATCATTATAAAGATCGATTCCAGCTAAGACATTATCACGAAGATTAGAAGAGAGATTAATTGTCGCTTGTTTTTGCCATTCATTCTTTTGTCGAATGACATTTTGCATACGTGATGTATTTACTTGATCAACAATACCCCTAAACGAACCACCAGCTGCCATTGCTTGTGTTTGTTCTCTATCGCCAACAGGAATAATTTTTGCCCCAAAGTAATTGGCAAGGCCGACTAAGTTTTGCATTTGTTTGGTGCCGATCATACCAGCTTCATCAATAACAAGAACCGATTGATTAGACAGTTTTAATCGGTTATGCGATATATCCCAAAGAAGTCGCGTTATTGTTTTGGATTGAATACCTGAGCTCTGATGTAACCCTTCTGCTGCGATACCTGAAATAGTGGCCCCTATGACATGATACCCCTGGGCCTCATATGCATCGTTGATCGCACCAAGAACATAACTTTTCCCTGATCCAGCGACACCTTCAATACACGATATATCGGGACCATTAATAACTTCATAAAAGACACGTAACTGTTCATCGGTCATGGTCCTCTGTGATGCCGCTTGTTCTTGGTATTGTTCTTTTACGGTGTGCGTGTATTTATTGTGAAGAGCGTTAACTTTTTTATACATGGCCTCTTCTGCAAGCATCATATCACGCGACGTGTAACGCTTCACATTGTTGTGGTCGGTACCCAAATAGATAAGTTCTGAATTTTCAAGAATTGAATCACGAACTTTGTTAAATTGATTAAGACCATGACTATAAAGATTTGCACATTTTAATATGTCATATTCAGAAAACACCGCATTATGATTTGCAAGATGATTGATTGCAATTGTCGGATCTGTAATTATCCGCTTGCCGTTTTCCCTTGAAATTCGTTCATACTCGACCATTCGATCTAAGTCGCGAGTAGAATTATAATTCACATGCTTCTTTTGTCTTTTTCGAATCTTTGGTTCTATGTCTGAGCCTGGTGTAAGTCGAACCTCCTTTTCACTGCTTGTATCTTCAATATATTCGTTGTCGACTTCAGTTTGGACACGCTCTGTGTCAATCATCAGATCTAATTCATTATCAAAATCAAGACCCATATGTTTCATGGGTCCTTTATGAATCTGTGGTTCAAGATCAATGCCACGGTCAACATAACTGCGATGGTCAACAACGATGTCGAAACCAGCTTTTGAAAGATGTTGGTTTTGAACGTTGGCCCAGCTCTCACGCCATTCATTGATTAATGTTTTATTATTCCACGATCTATTTTTCTGACCGAATCCTTCCGGAGTGATATCACGAAGTGTTAAAAGAATATGTGCGTGTGGGTTCCCATCTTTATTGTGGATATTGATATCGGCAATCATGCCCTTTGAAATAAAATTTTCATTAACGTATTCACGGATCAAATTAATGTTTTGTTCCATCGAAAACTCAATGGGTAATGACACTTCGACTTCTCTTGCAAGTTGGGCATCTTTTCTTTTTTCAATGTTTTCAACTTCATTCCACAAAGCTTCTCTATCTGTGACCCATGATGGTGCATTTTCGGGAGAAAGAATTTCAGAATGCGCATTATCTTTTTTATTTGAATAATCAAATGATTTGCCGATGCTATCATCATGAAGCTGAACACACGCCCGATATGCTGCTGCGGCTACAACACTTTTACCTGCTGCCCTGCTTATTATTTTTGCTGTTAGATGATATTGGGCCATTTTAGAGAATCCTTAAGGTTCGACACCGCCGGAGGCCGCACACGTTACGAAGTAACGTATAAGTGCGCCCTTAGCTTACGCTCGGGTTCCGTTCGCTCCGCTCACTCCAACACAGTGAACGGTATAAAAATAGCTTGATTTTTCGATTTTATCAAGATATTTTATCAATACTAAAGGAATCGCTCCGCTCAACCTGTCCAAAGGGGGCAGAAGGGGAGAAAGATCGTGCCTGAATCCAAAATGAAAGGAAAATATCGATGGTTGACCCTAACGACAAACTAAAAGCCTTAATGCAAAAGCAAGAACAAATTAAAAAACAAATCGCCAGTGAACTGGCTAAACAAAAGACACTTGAAAAGAAAAATGATACGAGACGAAAGATTCTTGTGGGGGCTTACTTTCTTGAAAAAACAAATCCAGATGATATAAAGCGGTATATGGGAGCATTTTTAACAAGACCAGCAGACAGGGCTTTATTCGGATTAGACGAAAAACAAACCATCATTACAAAACCGGCTGAAACCCATGAATCAATCGAATGAAAAGAGCCAAGATAATATCCGCCAAAGAATTCTCGAAACAATCGTTGTTTTGGAAGAATATACACCAAAACTCGAACGTGTTGACAATTCAATCAATGAATTCAAATCAGCAATTGAAAATCAAAAAAATTTGATTAATCAATTTTTTGAAGCCCTTCGTATTGAATCTAATGATTTACACGATAATGTTTTAAATTTATTAAAGCGGACAAGTACCATTAAGCGAAGCTCAAGGATCATATTTTTTATATCAATTTTATTATTAAGTTTTTTTTGTGGGACCTTTATATCATTTCAATATTCAGAAAAATATTATTTCTCTGACCACAGATTACAAAAAATTAAAGATTTAGAAGCTGAAAGCTTACGAATTCTAAATAAATATTACGCAGATTTAAATTTGATCGATGAATTACAAAGCATGGGATGTGTGATCAACAAAGACATGTTACTTGCTCCAGCTTCAAAGGTAAAACACACAGGCGATAGTGAAGATAAAAAATTCAAAGGCGTTTGGCTTAAATAAGGATGGAACATATTAAAAGTCTCATCCTTATTTATTTTCCTACTGCCCCTTGGCCATTTAAAAACAAACTATAAATTATCAATCAATTCATTCATAAAATCATTCCATTTTTTATGGCCACTTTTTTCTTTTAATTCTTCAAGTTTTTGAATGTTTGATTCAGACAAATAATATGTTTTAGGCTTAAATCCTTGGTCAGTCATTTCTTTATGATATTCCCGTTGAGCTTCAACGGGCGATCTTTTAATTTTATGTTTTTTCCGTTCTCGTTCGTGCGCTATCAATTCACTTTCAGGTATAAAGAAATAATCCGTTGAATCATCTCCAACCTTACAAACCTTTCTTTTATTTTTAGTTTCGTCTTTATATTTTAAAAGACGAACTTTCCCATATTTCTTTGTGTCATACTCTTCGTAATGTCTAAAAACCTTTACGTCACTTTTTTTCATCTTCTTCGTCCCTGATATAGTTTTTAACGATCACCGAAACAAGATTTGAAACACTTCGACCTTCGTCTTTGGCTACTCGCTTTAACTTGTCCTGTGTTTCATCCGAAGGGTAAAAACACATTTGTTTCTTTTTTTCGTCCTCATGCACGTCCACTGGATTTTTGTTTTTTAAATATTCTTCAACAGCCCGTTCTATGATTCTTGCACTTGATGGACCTTTTGTATTTGAAATATGTTTAATCTTATCAGAATACGATTTCTCTATTGTGAAACATACTGTTGTTTTGTCTTTATCCATATAATCCCTTTTTGTTAAAACTCGTCTTTCCCATCTATGATTACACCCAGTTCTTTTGAGTACGGCAAATCGACAACAACAAATCCGTTTTTAATTTCATATCCTTTTTCAAGAACAGCTTTTACCGGACATGGGACAAGGTAATCAGTGAAGACCATATCATCTTGATAATGAATTTTTAAAATGGATAAAATATTATGACCACCATCAATTGTATAACAATACCATTCCGACAATTCAGGCGGCAAAGGGGAATTATATTTCATCCCAGGTTTTAGATACCCGGTTAAACACTTATTAATGATTTCTTGATTATTTGAGGATTTGCCTGATATGTTTGTTTGAGATTGATCTGCTTGAACTGGTTTTTTCTTTTGGAATATTTGACCCATTTTAAAAAGTTCATCAGATGAAAAGTTGAATATACCATCAAGGTATTTTATATAATCTTGTTGTGAATAATCTGTGGTTAATTGTTTAATTATAGTTTGATGAAAAAGTTTAATACATTTCGTATCTAATCCGACAAGTTTATTTGCTTTTAATATATTCCCATCGATTAAATGAAATGTGATTGCATTACCATGCCCGTTCATAAAATCATCAAGGATTGTTTGGTTTACTAATCGAGCATTAAAATTAACATCAATTGCTCCGAAAGGTTTTGGAAACGGAAAAACAAACACCGGTATCGGGACGGGTGTATTTGATTCAAAATAAGAATATGAATTAAACGAATTTTTAAACGCCTTTAATTCTTCGTTTGAAATATTTTGAAATTGAATCAACACGATCAAACCGCTTTGTGATAATTCCATCACAGCGCCCTCTTGGTTCGGTACAGCTCCTGGGTAAGGTTTCCCTACTTCAAAAACGGTATACATATTTAATCCTTCTTAAGATTGAAATGTTTATGTTGTTTTACTGAAGAACGATGTTGGATAAACATTTCATTTATACCAAAATCGTTCTTTTGCTCTTTAATCTAATGAATCTAAATCTTGTAATACCTGGATGCACAGTTGACGCAAATCATTGAGTCTTTTTATTTCTGATTGATGAAGAGCTATCTCTGAATCTGGATTATTGTTTTTTATCGCCATACGTTTCAACTCTTTTTCAGAATCGAGTGCGACACTGAATTGGCCGATCCGTTCTTGATAATCGTCAATCATTTTTTTTATTTTCATAGTGGCCTTTATCCCTGGACGAATGTTCGCCCAGGGCATCACGTTAATCTAAAATTTCTGATAGTTTTATTAGTTGAAGATATACATTTTCGTCAAACGGGGTTCTCCAACCGATTGCCCCGGCACCACCTGTTCGGATATTATTCCGTGACCAGTCGTCACCGTCCATGCCGTTGTTTTTAACGTACCAAATCCATTCTGAATCCACCACAAACCAATCACCGCCCCCGTAAATAGTTTGGGTGTCAAGATAAACGTCACCGTTAAGGATAATCCCTTTTTCTTGCGGGTACTCCCCTATTTCCTGAATATGCTTTTTAAGTTTTAATAGTTTTTCTTTTGACCTCTGAATGATTTTTTTTGCGGCTATTTCTTCTTTTAGGGATTTTGATTCTTCTTCGGTTGCTTGACGGCAACGGGCAAAATACAAATAACCTGAATCATCACCGACACCGAAAGAAAGGCCGTCATATTTGTAATATTGTTTCCGTGATTCGACAACATACAAGAATTCAGGATATCCGTTCTCTCTTTGTTTTTCCGTGGATTGAACGATCTCACCTTCTGCCCAACCATTACAATAATAACCGCTACCACCAGAAAGTTTAAAAGGGGCTTCAGCCTCTCTTTTTTGTTTTTGCTTTAATGCCTGATCACATGCAACATGCTCAAGAGATTTATTACCACTCTGGTATTTATACCGGACGTGATCACCGACATTCACAGGAGTTTTACATTTGGAACATAGCGCGATTTTTTCCGCGCTCCATGATTGGCCATATTTGGGTTTTTCTTCTTCTTTCTTTTTGGTTTCTTTGGCCAGATCGACCAGTGTTTTTAATTTTTGATCAAGTTCGGGATGGTCTTTTATATTCAGTGAAGACAGTTTATCAAGACCATTTTGATATAACCGTCCTTCTTTTGCTGCTGCCTCAACATACCCCAACCATTTTTCAATTTCAGTGATATTGGCTTGAACATTTGATACCGCCCTGCCCTTCTGCCAATTTGAAAAAATCCTTTTTAAGGATTTGGCATTTTCCAAGGGTATGACAAAGCATTTTCGGTTTTTATGTTTAAGACCGTCCCAAAACCCGATCTTATTCAAACGTTTTCCCAGATCCGAACAATACGGACCTTTAATTAAAACTGTTTCGTTGTCTATTTCAAGAGTGTAACCTTCTGGCGCTGTGAAGGTTTCACAGAACGTTATCCCTTCTTGTTTTTTCTGGGATTCGTTCAATCGATGATCAACTTTTTTATCCCATAAAGGTTTTACAAGTTCGGGAAATTGACCGGCAAGAATGGCCCGGCTGAAATCTCCTCTACCCATATTAAACTTACCGGATTCAAAATGATTGTTTGCGGCCGTTTTTGCGATGCTGGCAAGTTCCGGAATTTTTTTGTATAATTCAGGGTTCTTTAATTCTTCAATTGTGTATTTTTTCATAATGGTGCCCTTATGTTTTAAGGTTAAATACATTAAAATAATGTTAATTTATTTACAACCGGAATTTATGGATTCTCGAATTTTAATTATCAAATTTAAACTCTTTTCTCTGGTTCTTTTAATTTCATCCGGGTTGTTATGCCTCAACACAAAAAGACTAAGATACAGGTCATTCAGTAACGATATGGTATTCCCATTTTTTTGGGTATCTGATATCATGGTATTATCCTTTTCATTGCTGTGAGGGATTTGTAAATCGTCACCTGGAGGGTTGCAGCCCCCCAGGTGACAACCAAACGAAAGAACATCAGGGAATATATAAATACTGCTTGGTACAGTACGGCTGCCATGGTTGAGGTTTTTCAAAGTCGAAACCGTTAAATTTCCGAAAAGCATCAAAATTATTTTGATCACATGTCTATCCTGGGTATATTTTCCGGTGAGTTTAAAAGTCATTGTACCAGTCCTTTTTTAAGGCCCCCAAATGGGGGCCTTTTTATTTTTATTCGGCTGTTTTTAATTCGGCCATTCTTTCTGTCAGTGACCACAAGAGTTTATTCAACTTGATATCCTTATCAATTGAATTGACGGCTCGGGTCCTCTGGCGTTTTCCGGTGGCCTTGGATCTACCGGGCAAACCACCTTTCATAAGATTTTCTTGAACCACGTTAAATGTCGTCCAAAGGTCTTTCCCTTTGTCATCCATACGTCTATCTGTCAGAAGCCTATCAGCTGTCACAGGGGCTTTTTCAGGCTCATTGTAGGCGGCTTCAAGGGCTGTTATAGCAAAAACCCCTCTATCGTCAGGGGTTAGTTCAATGGATTTCATAAAATCGACCTGGTCGGCGATCATTGACGTGCTGGCAACGATTTTCTGTGCAGATTCTAAAAAGGCGTTACCATCAAAACCGATGTGGCGGTGGGAAAAATTCAACAAATCATTCGAAACCATCAACCCGTTTGAACATATTTTTCGCCAGATAGAGGCGATCAAATTAAAAGCGCATCCTCGGTCATGGCTATTATAAAGCACGATATCAACCCGTTCTTCGGGTGTGATAATCAGGTCGTTTCGCTGGAACCTGATCAGATGTTTTTGAAAACCTTTTTTTTCTTCTATCCGGACGTTGACTTCTTTGGCCTGGACCGGGACCCAACCATCACCCCGGAGAAGATCAACCACGGGCAGGGTCGGTACGAATGTGTATAATTTTGAAACCTCTTTAATCGGGGCGGTTGCGCCGATTGATGGGGCCATCTGTAGCAGTTGATCATTTGTCAAAGGGCTGATTCTGTCGCTTGCGTGTCCGAATCGTGTTCTAAATCCTCTTCTCATGTTTTTTGTCCTTTCGTTTTGCTGTGATTTTTTTGAATTGCTCTGGTTGCAGCCGTTGAACAATTCCCTCAACTTCATGGCTTACTATACATTATTTTAATATATAAAGTCAAGATAATAATAAATTATTATTGTTCCATGTGAAACATTTTATTATTAATAAAATCAACTACTTAAAAGTAAGTATGTAAATATATGCTATTATTACGGTTTATTCTATTTCAATATTCTAAGGGGGATTTTTTTCCCTACCGCCCTATTCTGGCAGGTCTTAAAAAAGTAAACCCCGGCCTTGTTTGGCTGGGGTCTTTGAAGGGATCAAAAATGCATGAAGTGGTTTGTCTATTGGGACCATTTGCCGGTTTTAATTTCATAATCCATGGCTGATCCGCAGGCACAACCAAAAACAGCATATTTTTCAACCAAGAGAATACCATCAAAAAACAGAGGTTTATTGCATTCCGGACAAAGACATTGAATACTATCGTTATTAATAAAAAACCCGTCTCGATAGCCCTGGTGCCTTTGGTAGCGCCGATAATCTCCTGTATCGGTATTAAGCCCGAGCCATGACATGTGTTCTGCATCTGTTCCAAAGCTTGAGCCTTTACAATTCCGGTGCAAACCTCTGATATATCCCTCCCAATATTCAAACTTTTCGGGTTCATGGTTTAAAAAGGTTTCAGCGGCTTTCATTTTTATTCCAAAGGTTTCACTGTCCATAATTATTCCCCTTATCAATTTTTAATTGATTAAAAATGTGGTGGACCGGTCAATAATGCTCTCGCGTCGTGTCCAATCGTCTTCGGTTGCCCGTTTACACGTTGTGTTTATGAGCTCGGAGCCAACCCGTTTCATAATATTTAAATTACCTTCTTTCTCTTCCGGGCCGACACAAGCGTGACGGTCTACATGAATGATTCTTTCAAGATGGCAGATTCTCCGTCTAAATTCTTCAACGTTAACGGTTTCAGGATTATCACCCATTGTCACATATACACCTTTAATTTTTGTCATTTATTTTAAATCCTTTTGCTGTGATATATTACAAAAGGCCCTGGGGAGTTGCAGCCCCCCAGGGCGTTTTTATTACCCTATTTTCAACCAGGAACCGGAAACCAACATTTCCTTTTGAATATTGACGATTTTAGTGTCTTTGTTATTTTCTAAAAAATCAAACAACAAGTCAAATGATGTGAAAATCTGTGTGTTTGCTTTGTAACCGGTCGTTTCAAGAACAAATCTAATCATGTTTGAATCCTTTCGTTTGCTGTGAGAATTTTTAAACTGTCCAGGTTGCAGCCTTTAACAGTTCCCTTAACTTCATGACTTACTATACATTAATTTAATATATAAAGTCAATAATAATATATTATTATTGTTCCACATGAAACATTATTTTCTATAATAATATCAGTTAATTAATATTAAATTAAACACACTGAAATATTGCATATTTTAAGCTGACAAGGGCATTTCTTTTCCCTACTGCCCTTTTACGCGGTAGTATATAAAAGATTATCCCTGGCCATGCTTGACCAGGGATATAGAGAGTGAGGTGTTTTTTAAGAGGCTATTTTCAAAAAGTGATTTTGATAGAAGAGTGATTTTTCATTTGAAATGTTTTTTTCGTATGTTTTTTTATCTTCAAAATCAATATCTTTAACGTCTTCAAATGGCTTACGGCCATAATCTTCAGGCAAAAAGTTTTTACTCTTGCAAGCCGTGATATTAAAGCGCCTTAGAATATCGTCGTTTAAGAACATTAGATGCATTGTACCTTTTTTATGTGTCGTGATCCTGAAATATGTTGATTCAATACCTGATGTTTGGCCGTTTTGATAGGCCTGGTCAATTGCTTTTCTGATAGACACATATTCTGACCGTCCATCGAAATAATTCATAACTTTATCGATATCGTCTAATTTCCTGGCCGCATCCCAATCAAGATACCACCGGCCACTCCAATCAATAAAGGCCTTGTATCCCATATTGACGATAACTCGTTTACCAACGCGATAGGCTTTATTTGTTTTCCAGCCATTAAAATAGTGAATGTTTTTTGTATGGAGGGTTTCGTGATATGCACTTTCAATGGTCAATTTTTGAAATAAATCCTGAACAGCTTCTTTTAAGATGTCTTCATAAGAATTGATCAGATTTAAAATGAACGTCCGGATATTGTTTTCAGTGAAATCCATCTGGGAATTATTCTGAAGTCTGACGTTAAATTCTTCAAGTTTTTTGACAGTCATGCGCTCTGCAACTTTGTCAAGGTTCAGGACCTTACGCCAGTATGCGACTCTTACTTTTGACACAAACGTGTTTAGTTTCTCCTGCATCAAAGCCGTCAGTTTTTTATTATCATTTACGTCAGAAAACCGGTTTTCTTCTTCACCTTTAATGCCAATCGTTAGATAATTGCTTACATGATGATAGTTCTTATAAAAATCAAGAAGAGACTGAGTTCCAATAGTGATGATGCGATTATAAACCAATACGAGATTGCCGATGGCGTCCCTATGGGCGATTTCGTTTTCTTCATGGGCGTTGCCATGGTCTTCTTTAATTGCATCCCCCAGGCCTTGGAATAGATCTGTTTCAATATCGCGTTTAATGTGGATATAAACCAGGGCAACTTCAACGGCTGTTTTTCTTTCAGCCTCAAGAAAAGCATCTTGTATAAATTCGATATCGGCGTTCAGATCGTTTAATTTCTGAACCAATAGTTTTCTTGAATTTGTATAAGGGTTCTTGATCGTTTCGGCGTTAATAAGACATACGATGTGCCCTGAATACATGATATCTATGGCCTTTAAAAGATGTGCGTCACCATTTGAAAACGGTGGGTTCATCATGATCAAATCATATTTATCAGGACCGGCATAAAGAAGAAAGTCAGAATCTATAACAGTTATTTTTTTGCCGTGGAGAATGGTTTGAAGCTGCGGATCTATTTCGATCGCATGAATAGTTTTGCTATGGTAATACCGAAAATTATCTTTAAGATATTCAATAATTTTTCCATCTCCGGCCTGTGGATCAAGAATATAGTTTAAACCACTTCTATCTTTTTGTGGTATTTTACTCCACATTTTGTTTATCATTTTTAGCGGAGTTGGATAAAAATCTTTGTTGAAATTGAAAATTGAAGCCATTTTTTACATCCTTTCGTTTGCTGTGAATTTTAAACTGTCCAGGTTGCAGCCTTTAACAGTCCCCTTAACCTCATGACTTACTATACATTAATATAATATACAAAGTCAATATAAATATATTATTAGTGTTCCACATGAAACATTTTATATATTATATAATCAGATATTTATAATTAAATATTTTTGAACTATTGAGTACTTTTATACACAGTAGATTTTTATGATCATGGGGTATCTCTCTTCCCTATTGCCCTCCCCTACTCCTCTTTTGATATCGTATTCCCCCCCGGCGCTGGTCCGGATCAGGTGTGTCCTGGCGTTGGTGTGGTATCAATACAAGCCCGGGCCATCGAGGACCTGGAGCTATTTTGGTATCATTATTTCAAAAAAAAAGCTGGTTGACCAATGGCCACCAGCTTGAATTTAACGCACTGATTATGTATATATTTTTAGAAAAATCGAATGCTAATTAATAACACATAACTAACATTCAGTTATTTCTTATTGATCCGCTCTTTATGCCTTTCAAGCCGTTCTTTTATTTCATAAAGAAGATACTTTTGTTTTCGTTCGGTCATCCGTTTAAATATTGATGTATTTGGATTTCTTTTCCATCGATTTACCACGCCACGGCCTACTCCCATGATTGAGGCTATATTTTCATCAGTTAATTCAATATCGGCTCGTTTTTTCACTATTAATTTTACATTTTCTATAAAATTATTTTGCTGATCTGGGGGGGCTGGTTTTAAACCAAGGATACTTGATCGTGGTGTGAGAAAGGCTTCTTTATGAGACTTTTTTAATGCTTTCTTAAATGATAAGCCATGTCTCTTTAAAGTCCTATAAATTGTTTTATAATTTATTCCTGTTAATTTAGATATTTCGTCAATTGTTAAAGATGATGTATCTATATTTCTTAATATTTTGATGGACGTTTTTTTTGTTGCTTTCAATTATTTGCCTGTGCGTTTTGTTTTGTAATGATATCCCATTGATCAAGGTTTTCAGTTTTCTAATCGAGGGTTTTTTATTCCAGGCCGCTACAAGTATCTATCAACAACATCTTTTTGCTTTAATAGTTCTAAAACTTTTTTTGTAAGGTTATGAACTATTGATGAACTCGTAAAAAGTAATTCAAGTTAAGTTACTGAAAAAATTATAAAATTGCAAATTTAACACTTGCCTTTTTCATTGAAATTTGATAAAGAAGTCTAATATTATCAATAATATAAAGGCAATTTTTATGATC
>JAHIVC010000104.1 GCA_018816945.1 Bacteroidota bacterium
AAACAGAATGTAGCATTGGTATTATCAAGCGGGGGCTCAAGAGGTCTTGCCCATATCGGGGTTATCTCAGAACTGGAAAAACACGGGTTTACCATTACATCCGTTTCAGGCTCTTCCATAGGAGCGGTTATGGGAGGGCTTTACGCCATGGGAAAAATACAGGAATATACCAAGTGGGTAAGCTCCTTTAACAAAAGGGATATCTGGGGCTTTATGGATTTTACAATTGCCTCTAATGGTTTATTAAAGGGTGAGCGGGTTTTTGATAAAATGAAGACATTTATCCCCGATATGAATATTGAAGATATGCCCATCCCCTTTGCTGCCGTTGCTACTGATATACTCCACGAAAAAGAAGTAGTTTTTACCAAAGGAAGTTTTTATGAGGCTGCCCGTGCATCCGTTGCAATCCCGGCAGTTTTTACGCCGGTAAAATACACTGATACCATTCTTGTTGATGGTGGCGTTCTGAATCCAATTCCTGTTGAATACGTGTCTCGTAAGAATGGAGATTTGCTGATAGTAGTGAATTTGTACGGTGACAAAAAAACTGATATTCCGAAAGAATCAAATAATAACAATGGATTCTTAAACAGGTTGATGAACACCATATCGACCTTAATTATAACCGGTGACAAGCACAGTGCAGGGTACTACTCACTTCTAAGCGGTACTACATCGGCAATGATACATAGGATTGCAAAAATGAGCATCGAGAAACATAAACCCGATATGATAATTAATATACCATACGATTCGGCAAATACCTTTGATTTTTACAGGACAAAAGAATTGATAGAGTTGGGGAAAAATGCAGCAAAAGAGGCAATAAATTATTATTATAAAAACCTATAAGGGAATGGATTTATCAAAAGAATATATCAATATTCACAGGCTTATAAAAGCAAGCGATTCAAAGCTACTGAAACGCTTACCTAACTTTATAATTTACCTGATTAAACTAATTATCAGGCAAAATGAGATAAATCGAATTCTATCTGTTTACGCAAATTTCGAAGGAGTTGATTTTTTATCCAAAATAATTAAGGAGCTAAATATAAAAGTTGAAATTGAAGGAATTGAGAATTTGCCCGAAAACGGTAAATGCTTTTTTGTGGCAAATCATCCTTTTGGATTTGTTGATGGCCTAATTCTAACAAGCACAGTTGCTAACAAATACGGTGATTTTAAGGCTATCGGCAACAACGTGTTTATGCTTATACCCCATTTAAAAGGGAATATTGCTGCGGTAAATGTTTTTGGAGCGAATCCAAGGGATTATGTTATAGAGCTGGAGAGAGTATTTAATTCTGATATCCCTATCACTCATTTCCCCGCTGGTCTTGTTTCGAGGATTCAAAAGGGAAAAGTTGAGGATAGTGATTGGCAAAAAGGGTTTATTAAAGCGGTTGCGTATCAGCGTAACGTTGTTCCGTTTTATTTCTACGGGCGAAATTCACTTCTTTTTTATTTTATATATATCGCCCGAAAAACTTTTGGAATAAGTAAAACCTTAGAATTAGTTCTATTGCCTCATGAACTATTTAACAAACGAAATAAAACCATAAGGGTTAAAATAGGCAAGCCCATTTCATACAACACCTTCGATATGTCAAGGTCGCACCACGATTGGGCACAATTTGTAAAAAAACAGGTGTATAACTTAAAAAACGCAATATGAAAAAGGTGTCAGCAATAATATGTGCATATAACGAAGAGAAAACGCTAAAAGATGTCATTCTTTCAGTTTCAGAATCTTTAATTGTTAGTGAGATTATTGTAGTTAACGATGGGTCTTCAGATAGTACTAAGAAAATAATTGAGGAGCTGCAGAAAGAGATTGAGATAACAGCAATCCATTTAGCAGAAAACAAAGGGAAAGGCTACGCTATGGCGGTGGGTGTTGAAAATTCAATCTTTGATATTATGCTATTTGTTGATGCCGACCAGTCGAACATTGTTCAGGGATACATTAATCAATTAACCAATCCTTTATTAAAAGAAGAATCGGACATGGTTTTAGGCTATTCTACTGTAAATATTTTAAATCAGGATATAAACCCTTTAAAAATATTGACAGGCGAAAGAGCTTTATACAAAGAAGATATTATACCAATTCTTGATAAAATGAAGGAATCACGTTTTGGTGTAGAAACCCTATTGTATTTTTATTACATATCTATTGGCAAATCCATAAAGTTTATCAGGTTGAAAGGGATGGCACATAAGGATAAGTACAAGAAAATGTCTGCGTTTAAGGCAACAACAGGCTATATTAACGAAGGTTTTGAAATTGCCTATACAGCCTTTAAAAATTATGAGCTTTTGCTAAAATCTGTAGAAAAGCAAATTTCTAAAAGAGTGAAACAATGAGTAAAATTTCAGCAATAATTTGTGCGTATAACGAGGAGAAAACAATCAAAGAAGTAGTAACAGCCGTGTGCGATTACTTTTTTGATGAGGTAATTGTTGTAAACGATGGGTCAACAGACGGTACGGCCAAAATTTTAGGTGAACTTTTGAATTTCTCCTCACTTAAATATATTGCACTTCCTGAGAATAAAGGGAAAGGTTATGCAATGGCAACCGGGGTAGAAAATTCAACAGGAGAAATTATTGTTTTCATTGATGCCGATTTGTCTAACCTAAAAGAGGAGCATTTTGAGCAGCTAATCAGTCCCATTTTTAACAACGAGGCAGATATGGTATTAGGCCAGGCAACAGAGCCCCTGATTAACTATAAAATCAACCCGTTCAAATCGTTCACTGGCGAAAGGGCACTGTTAAAGAAGGATGTACTGTCAATTTTGCAAGATATGAAAGCATCAAAATTTGGGGTAGAAACCCTGATTAATCTTTACTATATGGCACACGAAAAAAAGTTAAATATGTGATGCTCGAAGGACTAAAACATCCAACCAAATTTGATAAAACCTCACAATCGCAAGCCGTTAAAGAATTTGTTATGGAGGGGCATCAAATTGCATTAGCGGCGTTTAACAGCTTTAATTTGTTAACAAAAATCGTTAGAAATCAAATCAAAAAAAATATAGATTTATGAAAACAAGAATTTTATTTTTTTCTATGCTTCTGCTTGTTTCCGTTTCAAGCGTAACTAATGCACAGGAAGATAACAGCCTTAAACTGTCAGGTGAACTTTTAACCGACCAACGTTTTTTACTTAAATCACCCAACGATTGGGCTTGGAACGAAAACCGTCTGACTTTAAAACTTGACAAAAGAATTACCGATAATTCAAAATTTTACAGCGAAGTCTGGTTGCGTAATATTGGCCTGCCCGGTATTAATTCATCATCTGACCTTTATAATAAAGGGATTATTGACCCTTATAATCTTGAAATCAGGGAAGCGTATGTTCAGTTATACGGTTTTCTTACTGAAAATTTAGATGTTACCATTGGTCGTCAACGCATTGTTTGGGGAACTGCCGATAAATTAAATCCAACAGACAACCTTAATCCATTAGATTTGGAAGACATTTTAGATTTTGGTCGTCGTCGTGGTTCTGATGCTATTAACCTAAATTACTACATAAACAGTGACTTCTCGCTTCAAGGGATTTTTATTCCTTTTTTCCAACCTGCGAATATGCCTGTTGGTATTTTTGCAAACGCACTCTCCCCTAATTTAGAATTACCACAAGGCATGGTCTTAAAAGGTTTATCTGATACTTTAATGATGCCGCGCTATAATTTGGGAGAAAGTTCAACAGCGGGTTTAAAATTCAAAGGTTTTGCAAAAGGTGTTGATTTTTCCCTGAGCTATGTTTGGGGATATGACGGATTACCTTTCTCCACAAGAAATACTTTTATCCCTGTTGATGCGTTTGGCGGAATAACTATCAATTCTCAGCTTTCATTTGCAAGAACACATATTATTGGTGCAGATTTGGCTACAAGCATTGCAGGTATTGGTTTTTGGGCCGAGGCAGCAGCATTTATTCCCGATGAAGACGTAATCATGACCAATGATTTGTCTGCTTTTTATCCGCTGTCACCCGTTCCAGTAACTCAGGATTCATTAATTTTAGACAAAACAAAGCCTTACATTAAATTTGTTGTTGGTGGCGATTACAATTTTGCGGATGGTTCGTATCTTAATCTTCAATACATGCACGGGTTTATTCACGAACGAGGAGCCGAAAACCTGAATGACTATTTCTTTTTACGGTACGAAAAGAAATTTTTCAATGAAAAGTTAAAAGTAGCTCCTATTGGTGGTGGTTTCATAGTTACAGACTGGAATAATATAAAAGATAATTATGCCCTTGTGTATATGCCTGAGATTGCTTACCAAGCCACTATTAATTCAGAAATCACTTTAGCAACCACAATTTTTGATGGCAAAGGAGATAATTTGTTTTCGAATCTGAAGGATTACAATATGTTTATGTTAAAATTGAAATATAGTTTTTAATGTTAAATCAAATATGCCCTACACACTGCCGTAAGCACATTTGCAACCCCGCACGAGCCAACGCTCCAACCAAAGGCTTGCAAAAGAGCTTCCGCCTCTCCAGCCCAAGCAACCGCCTTTCAGGACGGTTTTAGGATTGTCCACGCTCAAAAAAACAAAATAAATTTGTGCTTCGTTGATAGGTTGGTGCAGATTGATAATGACAAGAAAATAAAGCTAAACAAATGACATACAGACAGATATGAATGAACACCAGTTGCCAACATCGTATATAAAACATTTGGCAGTCAGTGCGTTATTAAGCATTTCAGCTCGTATTATAGGCACTTGTAACTTGACAGGAAAGTGCTTCGAAATGCCAAACGTTTCATATACGTGACCGTTAGGTTTCATGCAAAAAAACATTCTGCAAATAATAGACATAGCAGAATTTTATAGAAACAAACAATGAAATACATTTTTTTGATAGCTGCCTTCAATGCCTTGTTTTTTGCAGTTTTAGTTATGCAGAAAAAAAAGGCCTTACATGATAAAATCCTGATTTATTGGCTAGTTTATTTGGGTTTATACACAGGCATATACGCTTTGTTTTCAAATAAACTATTTATAGATTTTCACCTCCTTTCAGCAAGTTTTATTTCGTTACTCTTACTTCATGGGCCATTCTTGTTTTTATATATTTCTGCTTTGATTGAACAAAAATTTGAATTCAATAGGAAAAAACTGTTACATTTTATTCCTTTTATACTATTCAATCTTTTTATTGTTATCGCTTCCTTTTTACCGGAAATATCGGAACGAATAAGATTAGACCATGTGGAAAGTGAACATGGGGTTCCTTTACTGTTTAATTTATTCCTGATTCTTACAGTTTTGTCCGGGCCATTCTATTTTATTTTATCCATCCTGCTTTTTAAGAAATTGGACATTAATATCTTCAATAATTTTTCATCGTATGAGGATGTTAACCTCGACTGGTTAAGAAAGCTTGTTTATACTTTTGGGGCTATTTGGACAGTATTAATGATTTTTACCACTGTCCATCATGTTTTCGGAATGTTCTCTTGGGTTTTTTGTACGCACGGCTTATCTCTTTCTTTGTCCGTTTTTATCATCTTAATTGGGTATTTCGGCCTAAAGCAAAAGGAAATTTTTATTCAATATCATGATAACAGCATCGAATATGTAACGGAACCGAAGACGAAGTATGCCAGTGTAGTTTTGAAAGAGGCTGATGCAGAAAAATATGTAAGCAAAATACGGCATTTAATGAGCAAAGAAAAACCATATCTGGATGCCAACCTTTCACTCCCTGCGTTAGCGAGCAAACTTAACATACCTTCTCATCATCTTTCGCGTGTTATAAATGAACAGTTTAATGTTAACTTCTTCGATTTTGTTAACCAATACAGGGTAAATGAAGTAAAATCAAGGATGGGTAATCCTGAGTTTGAAAATTTGTCCCTTTTAGGAATTGCTTTCGATAGTGGCTTTAATACGAAATCGGCATTTAACAGGGTATTTAAAAAAATAACCGGATTAACCCCAAGTGAATATAAGAAACAAACATAGAATGCTCCATTTCAAAACAATATATGCTTATGCAAGTCCTATTTCATAAATAAGGACTTTAAATTTGTGTCTAATAGGTACTACATTACGAAGTAGGTCGCACCGGGATATTTCTCAGCATACTTTTGTCTCAGCATAATTTAGTAATAACGATTAAAAAAAATTTATCATGAGAACAACAGAAATGAATTTGAGAACAGAAGTTCCAATGAGTCTTCTTAAAACCCGTAAAACAAGTTTGCAAACAATCCTATCGCTTGTATTAGTATCATTATTTATGATATTCGGTTCACTTCCGGCATCTGCCCATTGCGACTCCTATGACGGCCCTACAATTAAAGACGCTGTTAAAGCACTTGAAACAAACAACGTTAATTTAGTTCTAAAATGGATTACTGCTGAACAGGAAAAAGAAATTATTTCTTTGTTCAATAAAACATATACTTTGAAGTCTGGTGACAAAGAAGTCTATGCCATTGTTGAAAAACATTTTTTTGAAACCCTTGTGCGTCTGCACAGGGAAACAGAAGGAGCTCCATACACAGGATTAAAACCTGCCGGAACTACGAAGAAAATTATTCAACTAAGTGACCAAGCTTTAGAAAGTAAAGATATTGATGAATTCCTCGAAAAGTTAAACAACCATATTGGAAAAGTGATAAGGGAGAAATATGAAAAAGTAGCAGCACTTGACAAAGTGAAAAATGATTCTCCGGAAAAAGGACGCGAATATGTAAAAGCATATGTTGATTACACCCATACTATTGAAGCTATTCATGATATTGCTGAGCAAGGTGCTGGACACTCGGCACACTAACATTGAAAATGATATAGTAAATAATGACGGAATAATTTTAGAATCTTCTCTGGTAAATATCGGGGAAGATTTATTATTATTAGATTTGGAAAAATGCACGAAAACCTAACACATGGTATAGTGCATGCGGGTTTCAGAGGGTTTCGAGCGTTCGTGGCTCGTAAAAAAAGTCGGTGTAAACTGATAGATAATAGCTTCGTACTCCCGCACGTCACCATACCATAAAACGTTGGCAGTAATACATGAAAAAATGAAGAAGTATTTCATCATAGTAGCATTAATTAATTTATTTGTTGGGTGTAATCAATCCAAAAAGAGAACAGAAGAGTATAATTTAACCCCAAGTTCTGTTTTTACCCAAACAAGATTAGATACAATAAAGAAATATTGCTCTGGTTTGCCTGAAAATACTGAGTTTGCCTTCACAATTATTCAAAATGATTCTGTTTACCATTTTGGAATCAAAAAAACAAATGGAATTTATAATCAGATTGAGAACAGTAAGTCAATATTTGAAATTGGCTCAATTACAAAGGCATTTACAGGATTATTGCTTGTTGATGCTGAAAATCAAGGATTGTTGAATATAAAAGATTTGATTCAGAATTTCTTTGATAACAAGTTGAGACAATCATCATTAAATGATACTGCAATTACTATTTTGAATTTAGCGCATCACAATTCAGGACTCCCACGAGAAACAGAATATACTATGAAAATGTTAAGAGAATCACCTTATGATAGCTGGTCAGGATTTGATTCAATAGAATTTTTAAAGTTTTTAGAAAATGAAATGAATTTATCTTCTACTCCCGGAGTAAAATGGGAATACTCAAATATTGGATACGGATTACTTACAAATATTATTCTTAAACAATCTGGAAGGGGATTTGAACGATTATTACAAGAACGAATTTGCGCCAGATATGATTTAAACTACACAACATCTGACACGAATAAGATAAAAGAAATCGAGGTAATTGGACTTAAACCAAATGGACAAGATGCTCCTCATTGGGATTCAGGTAAGTTACTTGGTGCTAGTGGTGTATTATCAAACTCAGTTGATATGACAGTATTTGCAAAAGCCTGTATGAATGATGATTCATTGTTTGTTTCTCAAGCAAAACAATTATTCTATGTAAATGATATTTATTCTGTTTCTTTGGGTTGGGCTGTGCAATATTATCAGGGAGAAACCTATTATGTAGCTAACGGAGGAACACCTGGATATATGGCAACCATAACAATTAATCCCAATAAAAATAATGCTGTAATTATACTATCAAATGTTTCATGCTACCATGAGAAAATGTTGGGTATGATTGGATTAAATAGTCAATTAATGCTTACGATTGAATGAAGTACTACTGCCAACAAAAGCTATACCCAATAAGGGTTTTAGTTGTAAATTGAATGTAAATGCAAGTAATGAAATTTAATAATAAATTGAAAAAGAAGTGCTATAAAATCCCTTACTGGGCATAGCTAAACCGTTATGCACAAGCGGAAAAAAGACAACGACACAGCAAATTGACAATGTAAATGGAATATTTAACTTGAAATGAAAAACGAAACTGACAGACAAATAACCCGACACTCATTGCCGACCCGAATGTGTTTTAATTTTTTTACCCACCGCACAAGAATTTTGAATTCTGCTGACCCACATTGCACACGACTTGGCCCGATTAATCGGGATTGCCAAAGCCCCACGAGCCAATGCTGCAACCAAAGCTTTGTCAAAGAGTGCAATTTTGCCAGCGCTTTTAGTAAATTTGAAATTTAATTAAATATATGCCAAAGATTTACGACAATATTGAAAACCACCTTACACAAGGTCTAAATGAAACTTTAGAGGTTTCGCAAAGAACAGATTTTTGTGTAGGTTATTTCAATTTACGTGGCTGGAAAGAAATTGCTGATAAAATAGATACACTTACTGGCTCTATAGTCGCTGAAGAAAAAGATGAATATCCAAGAATATGCAGACTGTTAGTTGGTATGCAAAAATTACCGGTTGACATACTGCGTGACTATTTTAAATCAGATGAAGATTACATTCTTGACCAAAACGAAGCTGTAAAATTAAAAAAACGCTTAGCTCAGGAATTTAAAGACCAACTTACAATTGGAACTCCAACAGATGCAGACGAAAAGGCTTTAAGAAAGTTAAGTCAACAGATGAAAGATAAAAAAGTAGTCGTAAAGCTTCATCTACGCTATCCTTTACATGCAAAACTGTATTTAGCTTATAGTGAAGATAAACGAGTGCCAATTGTTGGATTTTTAGGCAGTAGTAATTTGACGCTTGCTGGGCTTGCTAAGCAAGGAGAATTGAATATTGATGTAATGGATCAGGATGCAGCCAAAAAACTATCAAAATGGTTTGATGATAGATGGAAAGACCGCTGGTGCATTGATATTACGGAAGAACTTATTGAAATAATTGATAATAGTTGGGCAGCAGACCGTTTGGTTTCACCATATCACATTTACTTAAAAATGGCTTATCATCTTTCACAAGAAGCGAGAGCCGGATTAAATGAATTTAAAATCCCTACGATATTTAGAAAAGAACTATTAACATTTCAACAGGCAGCCGTTCTTATTGCAGCAAAGAAATTGAATAGTCGTGAAGGTGTTTTTATTGGAGATGTTGTTGGTTTAGGAAAGACAATTACTGCTTGTGCCTTAGCAAAAATATTTGAAGAAGATTTTTTCTTTTCAACACTTGTTATTTGCCCGCCAAATCTAAAAACGATGTGGGCAGGTTATATCAACAGATATGATTTAAAAGCTAATGTAATTTCAATTGGTGAAGTTCAACGTAAACTGCCAGATTTAAGAAGGTATAAACTTGTAATAATAGACGAAAGCCATAATTTACGTAACGATCAAGGCAGTCGCTACCGTTCAATAAAAGCTTATCTTGAAGAAAACGACAGCAAGGTAATTTTGCTTTCAGCAACGCCTTATAATAAATCTTATCTGGACTTATCTAATCAACTAAGACTTTTTATTCCCGATGATAAAGATTTGGGTATAAGTCCGGAGAACTACATTAACAATATTGGCGGACAAGTTCAATTTTCAGCACAGCATACAGAAACTTTTATCAGGAGTATCAAAGCTTTTGAAAAAAGCCATTATGCGGACGATTGGCGTGAATTAATGAGACTTTATCTTGTTAGAAGAACCCGAAGTTTCATAAAAGAAAATTATGCCGAATTCGACCCTGATAAGAACCGGAAATATTTGACGTTTTCAGATGGAACAAGGTCATACTTTCCAGACAGAATTCCAAAAAAGGTTGAGTTCGACTTTGATCCTGATAACCCAAAAGACCAGTATGCAAAATTATATTCCCAAACAGTTGTTGATACTATAAACGGTCTTGATTTGCCTCGTTATGGTTTAGGAAATTACATATTACAAAAACCAGCTATCAAGCCGACTAAAGAAGAAGAAGTAATAATTGCAAACCTATCCCGTGCTGGCAAACGGTTAATGGGATTTTGCAGGACAAATCTTTTCAAAAGGCTTGAAAGTAGTGGTTTTTCATTTTTAATTTCTTTGAGCAGACACATTTTGCGAAATTATGTTTTTTTCTATGCTATTCAGAATAATTTGCCTGTTCCGATTGGTAAAAACATTTCACAAAACCTGGATGATTTTTTAGAGGATAATGATACTGACAATAATGGGGAAGAAGAAAATAGCATCAGTTTTATTCTCGATGAAAAAGTGTATTTGAAAAAAGCTTCTAAGGTTTACGACCTTTATTCAAGCAGTAAGTTTAAACATCAATTCGACTGGATTAGAAGTGAGTTTTTTGCTCCTGCTTTACTCAAACAACTTGCTACGGACTGTACTGATATTATCAAGATTCTAAAAATCGGCCAAGATTGGAATGTGAATGAAGATAGAAAACTAAATGCTTTGTACAAGTTATTATCTGAAAAACACAAAGCTGAAAAAGTTTTGATATTTACTCAATTTGCGGATACTGCCTACTATTTATCAGAGCATTTAAAGAACCGAAACCTTGAGAATTTGGAGCATGTTACAGGAGATAGTGAGAATCCGACTGTTTTAGCTCAGCGCTTTAGTCCATTAAGTAATAAGATTCCTGTTTCAAAGAATGATATCAGGGTTTTGGTATCGACAGATGTGCTAAGTGAAGGTCAGAATCTGCAAGATGCTCATATTATTTTGAATTATGATTTGCCCTGGGCAATAATAAGATTGATTCAGCGTGCTGGTCGTGTTGACCGTATCGGGCAGAAAGCAGATGAAATAATTTGCTACTCATTTTTACCAGAAGATGGGATTGAACAAATTATCAATCTTCGTCACAGACTAACAAATCGAATCCGCCAAAATGCTGAGGTTGTTGGCTCAGATGAAGTATTCTTTGATGGAGATCCAATAAACATTGAGGATTTGTATAATGAAAAATCAGGAATACTTGACGAGGAAGATGGTGACAGTGAAGTTGATTTAGCATCTTTTGCTTTTCAAATCTGGAAAAATGCAACAGATGAAACTCCCGAACTGAAAAAAACAATACCAAATCTTCCGAATGTAATCTATGCAACCAAACCAAATCAATTAAGTGCGGAAAAAGAGGGAGTTATTGTTTATACACGCACCTATGATGAAAATGATGTTCTTGCATGGGTAAACAACAAAGGAGAAATTATAACTCAATCGCAATTGACCATATTAAAAGCTGCTGCTTGTAATTCTGAGGTTGAGCCTTGCTATAAGGTTTTAAATCATCATGAACTTGTTAAGAAAGGAATTGAATATATCCGTGACGATGAAAAAAACACCGGTGGTTCTCTTGGAAAAAAAACAGGGGCAAAATATAGGGTTTATATGCGCCTTGACAGGTATTGCAAAGAATATGAGAATACTTTATTTGTAAATGATGCATTAAAAAAAGCTGTTGATGATATTTACAAATATCCTTTTAAAGAGTTTGCACGAGAAACATTAAACCGTCAACTTAAAGCAGGTATATCAGATGAAGACCTTGTTAATTTGGTGGTTTCTTTACGTGAGGAAGATAAACTTTGCATTGTAAATATTGACGAAATGCCGAACAAGGAACCTCAGATAATTTGTTCTTTAGGGCTTATAAATAAATAATTATGGCAATAACTAAACAAGATTTTTCCGGCTACATTAAACAGTATAAATTTCGTGAGTTGTTTAATGAAATGGGCTGGAATAACGATAAAACAAAGCAACCTATTATTGTTGATGATATTACATTTACACTTCAGGCAGTAGCAGAGAAAAGCGGTTTTAAAATTCTTCTATGCAATCCAACCGAGAAAGGATTAATACCGGATTATAATATCCGCAAGAAAATTGAAACTAAAGTAACCAAGCTGTTTCAGGAACATTTAATAATCTTCTGCGATGCAAAGAACCAGGAGCAAATCTGGCAATTGGTTGTAAGGCAATCGGGCAAACCCACAAAAGTTACAGAAACACGTTATCATATTTTACAAGACCCTGAATTATTATACCAAAGGACTTCGGGTATTTTCTTTGAGATGGACGAAGAAGATAAAATTACCATTGTTGACGTAAAGGGTAGGATGACCGAAAACTTTCATGCAAATGCTGATAAAGTTACAAAAGCTTTTTACGACAAATTTAAGAAAGAACATACCTCCTTTCTTGGTTTTATCAAAGGCATAAATGAAAAGGTCAATCAGGAATGGTATGCCTCTTTAATGTTGAACCGCTTAATGTTTTGCTATTTCATTCAGAAAAAGGGATTTCTTGATAGCAACAAAAACTATTTGCGTGACAAATTAAAAGCAAGCCAGGAAAAGAAAGGGAAAAATAAATTTTATTCATTTTACAGGGATTTCCTGTTGGTGTTGTTTCATCAGGGCTTAAATGAAGCAAAGCAAAAGGATGAAGTAAAAATTGAAATTGGCAAAATCCCTTATCTCAATGGTGGTTTGTTTGATGAGCATGAGTTGGAGAAAATGTACAAAGCCATTGACATTGAAGACAAAGCATTTGAACGGATTTTTGATTTTTTCGACCAGTACGAATGGCATCTTGATACGCGTATTACTGCTTCGGGTAAGGATATTAACCCAGATGTAATCGGATATATTTTTGAAAAGTATATCAACGACCGTTCAAATATGGGTGCTTATTACACCAAGGAAGATATTACCGATTATATCAGTAAAAATTGTATTCTTCCTTATTTGTTCGATGAAACAAAGCGGCAATATCCAAAAGCATTTTCAAACGATGGTGAAATATGGGAATCAGTAAAACAGGCTCATCAGATAAAACAGGTGGAGAGTTGAAATTCATTAAGCAAATATTAGTGAAACACGATAGATGAAAAATGCAATATCATTGATCCCTCTGAACACGGCCCTAAACGCCTTGATTTTTCCATT
>JAHIVC010000105.1 GCA_018816945.1 Bacteroidota bacterium
ACAAAAACCAAATAGAATAAAGGATTTTTCCTGTATTTCTGATGATATTTTCAACAGGCTTGAGAAATCAGGATTTAAAAACACATTGAAACTATATGATAGTGTTTTGACACCGGAAAAGAGAAGTGAACTTTCAAAGAAAACGGGGATTAGTCAGAAAGAAATGTTGAAACTCGCGAAGTTAACAGATCTTTCCAGAATAAGGTGGGTAAATCATACTTTTGCATATGTATTATTGGAATCTGGTTATGATACGGTAGAGAAAGTGGCAAAGGCAGATTACAAAGAATTATATACAATTATAAAACAACTTAACGAGGAAAGAAAAATTTATAACGCTCATATTGGGGAACGTGATATGAAAATGGTCATTGAATCTGCCCAAGGGCTAGACATTGAAATTGAATACTAATTTCAAAACATTCAAATACAGAACAACCGCATCAACACCGACATTTACCGCACTGCTTCGCTCTGCGGAAAATGTGGGTTATGCCGGCGTTCTGTGTTATCAATGAATGAAAAAGATAAAATTCAAAAGCACCCAATAATCATGAAAAGGCGTTCCATAAAAGATGGCCTTTTACCGGCCGAGGCCCCTGAATATAGGTGTTCACAGCGGCTGCACTATATTAGAATACCTGACTACGTTACAATTATTGCAAGCATTATGCTTGACTTTATTACAAGATTAGTGTCAAATATCTCTTACCTTATACCAATCAACAAATGAGACTCCAATGTTTAAAAGAGATATCTTAAAACAATTATCAGGATGGGCAGAGAAAAAAGACCAGAAACCATTGATTCTGAGAGGCGCAAGGCAAGTAGGAAAAACGACTGCTATTCACCTTTTTTCAGAACGATTCGATCAATATCTATATTTGAATCTTGAAATAAAAGAGGACCGAACCATTTTTGAGCAGGACTATTCCATTGAAGATTTACTGCAGGCTATTTTCTTTTATAAAAATCAAGTGAAGCATGAAGGTGAAATTTTAATATTCATAGATGAGATTCAGGCTTGTCCAGCAGCTGTCTCCTATCTCAGATATTTTTATGAAGCATTTCCCGATATTTACGTTATTGCAGCCGGATCTCTTTTAGAGACACTTATTGATACCCATATCAGCTTTCCTGTCGGCAGAGTGGAATATCTTGTGATGAAACCTTTGAGTTTCAAGGAATTTTTAAATGCTTTATCCGAAACAGCCAGTCTGGACATTCTTACAAAAAACATTCCAGCCCCTGATTTCGCACATGAAAAGCTAATGAAATTATTTCAAACCTATTCAATCATTGGGGGCATGCCGGAAATCGTTGAAAAATATTCCGACCAGAAAGACATCATAGCGCTCAACAGTATATTTGACAGCTTAATTGTTTCTTATCTTGATGATGTTGAGAAGTATGCTCGAAACAGTACAATGGGTAACGTAATTCGACATGCCGTTTCAACTTCATTCTATGAAGCAGGCTGCAGGATTAAATTTCAGGGTTTTGGTAATTCCAACTATAAATCAAGGGAAATGGGGGAAGCATTAAAAGTATTGGAAAAAGCGATGTTGATTTACCTTTTATATCCTTCATCCTCTGTCAGTCCTCCTTTGCTGCCAAACATAAAAAAATCGCCAAGGCTCCAAGTCCTTGACACGGGAATGTTGAACTATTTTTCTGGATTTCAAAAAGATCTGTTCGGAGCCAATAGTATTGATTCTGTCTATCAGGGGAAAATAGCAGAACATATTGTCGGACAGGAACTTCTCGTTGTTGAAACCTCTCCTTTATTCAAATTGTATTTTTGGAACCGGGAAAAGAAACAATCCAATGCCGAAGTTGATTACCTGATTCAATATGAAGGGTTGCTCATTCCCGTTGAAGTAAAATCTGCTGCAACGGGTCGGCTACGCTCTCTCCATCAGTTCATAGACCGCGCACCTCATAAATATGCCGTAAGGATTTATTCCGGAAAATTAGAAATTAATCAAATCAAAACTCTTAACGGAAAAGAGTTCT
>JAHIVC010000106.1 GCA_018816945.1 Bacteroidota bacterium
AGTTCATGGAGTTCCGGGGTGCCGTACAGGTAGAGCCCGTTGGTGGACATGAGACATTGCATGGCCACGGTGGCACCCAGGCTCATTAAGCCCCGGGCAAGTTCCTGCATGGCAATGCAGTAAAGGGTGGTGTTCCCCCCGGACCCGGTAACTTCCCTCGGGTACCGGATACCGAACAGCCCCATGTTCCCGAGCTGTTTAAAGAGATGGTCTGGAAATTCCGCCCGTTCGTCATACTCTCTTGCAATGGGGATCACTTCCTTGTCCACAAATTCTTGCATGGTCTTTCGGACCATATCCTCGACATTGGACCGGATCAATACCCGGGTATCAGATTTTTTCATGACAGGCTCCCTTTCTGTGACAGCTGGGCAATCATCTCCGGCACAATCTCATGGACATCCCCCACAATTCCCCAGTTGGCCACATCAAAGATGGGCGCCTTGGGGTCTGTGTTAATGGCAATGATGTAGCGGGATCCCATCATGCCGGCCCGATGCTGGATGGCCCCTGAAATACCGCAGGCAATGTAGATTTCGGGCCGGACGGTCTTGCCCGTCTGTCCCACCTGGGAGCGCTGCTCCATGATTCCCTGTTCAACGATTAGGCGGGTACAGGCAAGTTCGCCGCCCAGAAGCTGTGCCAATTCCTTGAGCATCTCAAACCCTTCCCGGCCGTTGATGCCCCGGCCCCCTGCCACGATGACAGTGGCCTCGGTAATATCCGTGCCGGTTCGCCCCTCTTTCATTGTTTCTAAAATCCGGGTTTTAATATCTGTCTCATTTAAAGGGGGGCAGACCCGTATGATCTCGGCATTTACATTGTCAACCAATTGTTTTTCCATCACCCCGGGCCGGACCGTGGCCATCTGGGGGCGGGAATACCGGTTGGCAATGGTGGCCATGACATTGCCGCCAAAGGCGGGCCGTGTCTGCCATAAAATTTTTGAACCGGAAATATTCGAATTCGGGCCTTTCTCGTCTGATTTTCCCGTATCCTCATCAATGGTCAATTCGGTGCAGTCGGCGGTAAGCCCTGATCCCACCCGCCGGGAAACCCGGGGAGCCAAGTCCCTTCCCAGGGCCGTGGCACCGATGAGCAAAATTCCGGGTTTGTATTCTTTTATCAGATGTTCCATCACACTGGCATAGGCAATGGTCCGATAGTCTTTTAACAGATCATTTTCCACCAGATAAATGGAATCCGCCCCGTGCACGGCCAGAGTGTCGCAAAGCCCTGCTACATCCTTTCCCACAAGAACGGCAGATACCGTTTCATTAAGCTCCCCGGCCAACTCCCGGGCCTTGCCCAGCAGTTCCAACCCTACCGGGGCCAGCACCCCGTCTGTCTGCTCGGCAAATACCCAGACGCCTTCATGACCGGAAAAATCCGGCACCACCCGGGGAACGATATCCGATGTGATGGCCTCATTTTTACACGCCGCCACACAGGCGCCGCAACTGGTGCACCGGTCCGTGACCCGTGCCACCCCGTCCGTAAAGTCAATGCCGTCGTAGGGACAGACCCGCTGGCAGCGCTTGCACCCGTCACACGTGTCTCGATCGATCCAGATGGTCATGATGGCCTCCCCTGGAATTTACCGGAAAGGGTGGTGTCGCTTTTTTTCAGCCGGGCAAAAAGATCTGCCACCACCTCCTGCTTGCTGCCCGTTAGAATTTCGTTCTGCCGCTTGAAATTGGGGGTAAAGGTTTTGATCACATGGGTGTTGGACCCTTCCAGCCCCACCTCACAGGTGTTGACCCCGATGTCGGCCGCATTCCATACCCGAATGGGCGCCTGGTCCGTGCAGGCGGTGATCAGCCGTTCCATGTGGGCATACCGCGGCTGGTTCAGCGCTTTGATCACCGTGATAAGGGCGGGCAATTGACAGGCAAGGCGCTCCACCCCGGCGTCCACCCGTCGTTTGACAATGATTTCGCCGGGTTCGCCTGGTTTTCCAGGTTCACAGGGTCTCTTGTCTGTCACCTGTTCAATCTCCCGGACATAGGTGGCCTGGGCAATCCCTAACCAGTCCGCCACCTGGGGCCCGATCTGGGCGGTATCCCCGTCAATGGCCTGATGGCCGCAAAGGATCAGATCCACTTCGCCAATTTTTTGGATGGCACGGCTTAAGGTCAGGGAGGTGGCCCAGGTGTCTGCCCCGGCAAAGGCCCTGTCGCAGAGCAAAATCCCCTGGTCCGCACCCATGCCGATCGCTTGTGTCAGTGCATCCACGGCCTGGGGCGGCCCCATGGAAACGGCAATCACTGTTGTCCCCA
>JAHIVC010000107.1 GCA_018816945.1 Bacteroidota bacterium
GCCCTAAATAAAGTGCGTTTCTTTGAAAACGCACTCCTACCCATTATTCAAAAAAAGATATTTCCTTATATATAGATACCGGGCTTGTCCAACCACAGGATAAGATTGTGGCTACGCACAATCTATCCTTATTCGTTCGGCAGGTTTTGAACCACAGCAATGTGCTCCTTGTTTGTATCTGCAATATCTGGAAACAACTGCTGATGTTATGGCCTCTGTGATGGTTCAGGTTTGGGTCGGAGAAGTGAGTAATGCTGTTTTGCAGGAAGCACTTACTAATTGTGTAACTGCTGATAAACAAAGGGCCTATACCGATCAGGAAATTAGTCAGGCAGTAAGTGCCAATCTCAGTCTGCAATGGCTCGATGATGATAGGATTGAACAGGATATTAATATTAAAGTGATGGGATTGTACCATGGTGATCTGACCAATCTGAAACCAGCGGAAAAAGTTGATTTTTTAGTGGTCTCGGCTTTACCAGGCGATTATTCACCTACACACGGTTCGTTGATTGGTTCACTTAATAATAAAGGCATTTCAGTTGCGACGCTGGCGCAGAATAAAGCTGCTGACTATGAACCTGAATTGCCGTGCTGGATTTCTCAACCAATCACTTCAACGCAACCTGGAATTGCTTTTGACCGGATATTGCTTTATGAACCGGCTGATCCAGTTCAACAATCTGCACAGCATGTACAGGACATTTTTACAGCACTCACGCGTTTTGTCGGCAACACTACAACACAGACAACTGTTGCCATGCCGCTGGTTTCAACTGGCTCCGGCGGGGCTGATCCATCGGCCATTTTAACAGCGATTTTTAATGGAGCCAAACGAACCATGGTAACCGATTTTTTACTTGCTGGTTTGAAAATAGCTGTGTTTGAGGCAAGCCAGATCGGTTCGATGACGACTATATTTGAGCAGTTAAAAAATCAATAACAGGGAGTGTATCATATGGCCTTAACGTTACTTGATTCAATTGATATTTATTTCGGAAGCACAAAGCGGACACTGCAATTATGTCAGGGTGATTTAAGCAATATGACACCACAGGATGCAGTCGATTTTTTGGTGGTATCGGCTTTGCCCGGTGATTATTCACCAACTTCTGGATCCTTGATCGGTGCTCTTAACCAGCATGGTGTATCGGTTGCTGCTTTATCCCAAAATAAAGCAGCTAATTATGAACCAACCATGCCGTGCTGGGTTTCACAGCAAGTGGTATCAACCAATCCCGGTATTCAGTTCAAACGCATTCTCTTATTTGAACCGCCTAATCCGGCAACCGAGGCGATTGCCTATGTGGAGTCGATTTTTAAGGGATTGGATTGTTTCCAGAGCGATACTCAGTCTGCCACGGCAGCGATGCCGATGGTGTGTACCGGATCAGGTGGAGCAAGTGATGCCGATATATTAACGGCTTTGTTTTATGCAGCTGTTCATTGGCAAGTGCAGTCTTTTCCATTAAATATTGTGAAATTGACTGTTTATCAGCAGGATCAGGTAGCACCTTTGAAAGCACTATTTGCAACACATAAAAGTAATTATACTAATCTTAGAACGCTGAATCTTCCGGGTGGTTATTCCGGTTATGCCAATTCAGCCTGGAGTATAGTCAGTGGCATGACATTACCGGCTTATTTGACACAACGGCAGGCATTCGGCATTTGTGTTTATACCAGCAATTATTATATGACGATTAATAGTGTTTTGAGGACCAAGCAATGGACCGATCCCGAATATCAGCAAATGTTACCTTTGTTCGAGAGTATTGATAGTGGCTTGGCTAATATTCCACCTTTTGTCGGTTTGACCTATCGTGGAGAATCCAATATGTCATCGCAACGATTAGCTGAATATGTACCCGGTAATGATGTTACAGCTCTTGCCTATACGAGTACTGCTTATGTGCAGGGAGGATGGTATAATAAAAAATATCAGTTTGATATTAATAGTTTGAAAGGATCAAAAATAGATAATTATTCTATATTCCCTAGCGAAAAAGAAGTGGTTTATCATCGGGAGTTGATTGAGCATGTTAATACAAAAAACGCTAATAGTTACGGCGGATTCAAATTTGGGATAGATGAAAAAGTAATCAATTATTGCGGCAAATAAATAGTAGTTTAGTTGATAAAAAGCGATGGCTATAAGGAGGCACTATGGAGATCCCGGAAATTGCACCGGAAGAAATAAAAAAAATTCTGGAGTTTAAATCGGTTATTGAATCGGATTCAATCAATAAAGCATTAAGTGCAACGAATGAGCCTTATGAATTTTACGAAGAAGAAAATATAACTCAATTTCTGCAACAGCTTGATATATCTGGCTTTAACCTTATATTTGATTATCAGGCCTGGTTGGAAGAACAAAGCTATGAAAAGCTGAGCGATCTTGATTTTTTACAAAAAGCTGATTTGGATACATTACGAAAATTGATGACAGCCCATATCCGAACGGAACGATTTCTTACCGGGCATTTAAAGGAACAATTTGGGAATGGTTATATGGCAATTTTTTTTGCTCGGCTTGAAGAATTGTATCAGCAGATGTAAGTTGGAATAAGGTGGTTTTTTGTTTATAAAATATTGCATTAGTGTGATTGATCAATGGGCCGGGAGAATTTATCCCGGCCTTTTTTTATTGCTACCACGGCAGTTATGTCATGGATTACCGATGCCGGAGTAACTATTCATGTTAGTGGAATTACCTTCGTCGTCGGTTCCACCGTCTTTTACACATCATTACTGCTTGGTGTATTTGTTATTTATGGTGAGCAGATGGAAGTAGTCAGAAACAATGTTTTCGAAAATCCCAGAGCCACTCTCTTTACGATCACCCGGAGCAAGTGATAGATATGAGCGAAGAGATAGTGGTTCTCCGCCGCCGTCTGGAGCGTGAACGTCTTGCCCGTAAGCAGGCAGAGCAGATAGCCGAAGAAAATAGCCGCGCCCTTTTTTTGAAGGGTGAGGACTTGGAAAGTGCGCTTGCCGTGGAAAGAAAAACCAGAAAAGAAATCGAGACGCTGCTAAGCGCACTGGAGACATTTACTGCTAAACTGAACACTGCTGAAATTGTTAAATGCCTCCATCAGTTTCTTTATCCTGTCGTA
>JAHIVC010000108.1 GCA_018816945.1 Bacteroidota bacterium
AGTTATCCTTATCGGTATTCAGCTTTCTTTGAAGGCAAAATTCAAATCATCAACAGGGGTGTCCAGAAGGCACCTCTTTTAATTGAAATCATGGGTGCAGTAAGTGACCCAGAGATTATTATCAGAAAAAACAGTAATATCGTTACGATGCTTAGACTTTATTACACGCAGTTAAACGGTGAAATTCACATCTCAGCTATACCGAATAAGCAATACATACGTCAAATTGATAACGGTGAGATCCTATCGATCTATGGCTCACAAGATTTCACTTGTGACAATTTTCTCTTTGTTGAACCAGGAGAGTATGAAGTGGAATTCAAACCAGGAGTCGCTAGTCTTACCACGTGTCGCATCACTCTACTTGAAGGGTATCTGGGGGTATAGGTATGCAACTTGTATTCCTGGATAGATTAAACCTCGCCTATAAAGACTATGGCTATGTCGATAAGGATTTTGAAATCATACTTGATCTAGTCATTATTCAAAAATCAACCTTCATGGTGAATAAGACAAAACTCAATGCTTCCATTGGGGATATTGTCATCTTAAAGGATGCACCGATTCACTTTATTGGTATTGTTGAAAGACTAGAAGTAGCAGACAAGCACCGGACATCAGTTCATGTACTAGATTTTAAAGAGATGTTTTCAATTGACATTCCAGTTCAAAGTTTTACAGGTGATTTAGGATTATACCTAGAAAATGTTTTATTAAGTCACTTTAAGGAAAGCGATGATGCATTACAGAATTTGAGTTATCTTTCCATACAACGAAATGCGAGTGTACAAGGCGATTTATCCTTTGAAGTAGATAAAATTATGTCATTGGCATCACTCATGGAACTTATCACTAAATCGTATGGTTTAAGACTAACCTTTGAAGCAGTGTATTTAAGAGGAAGGGTAACTGGTATTATCTTTCGAATCAGCGAAGTTCAGCGTGGTATCAAACTCAAAAACAACTATCAAGCAATTCAGGATTTGGTTGTCAATGACAGTTCAAGTCAGATGGTCAATAAACTCACCTACTATCCAAAGAGTGAAAATGTCTTATATAAATCAACCATCGAGTATTTTTTACTTAAAAATGGTGAGTTGACACAAGATATCAATCATCTGAATCGCTATCAAAGTGTCAAACCAAAAGCATCCTTTTATACGGATAGTGACTATCCATCTCTTCAAACCAAAGCAAGATCAGAGATGATCACATCGAAACTAGACCATAATATTACATTCACGATTAAATCCGATAATGATGTCATACAGCCGATGAAAAACATCGAACTAGGAGATTTTATCGAGTTCATGAACAACAATCAAATCTATGATTCGGTAGTTACAAGCATCAAATTTAACAATGGATTTCATCAAGCTACCATGACGTTGGGTGAATATCGCATCAAATTGACTGAGAAGATTCAGCTTTTGAATAAGAGCGTGAATTCAGCTGCAGGTCATGTCTCAATACAAACAACTGGGATCACAGATCTCGATGGAGGTGAATTCTAATGGGAATTCAAAAAGTAACCTTTGATGGTGCAAACGTCACATCAAAAATTGATGCGGATTTGTATTATTTTTTATTTTCAAGTGATGTTGGTATTCTGAAAAACGTGAAATCGCAATGCAGTTATACCCTAGCTAACAACACGATTACATTGTTAGATGGCTATGTTTCAGTTTACGGACGAATCATCTATATCGAAAATCAAACAATGATATCTGTTACGCCAGATTCAAGTAAGTACGGCTATGTTGTACTTGGTGTTGATACACAAGTGAATATAGTGAGTCTTTACATCAAAGAAGCGGTTGGTACTTATCCGGTACTTACACAAACCAATCTTCAAAATGCAGAAGGATTATATGAGTACGCTTTGGCAGCTTACTCTAAAACAACCACATCAGTTAACCTCATTAACGAGTTTGAACGACAGATGATCACATCGGATCGTGTAAGAGTTGAGGAACTTGAATCAAAGTTGAAGGATTTCTACTATCCACAAAAACTTGGATTAACCAAGATTAGTAACGGTGTTTACCGTTTTGGCGATGTTAACTCGGCTATCTTAATGGAAAGCATTCTCTATGTTGTGATTGAAAACACAACCATTGTAAGTCTACCTACCAATCAATTGTTTATTGTCGTTGGCTCAAATTCATCACTTAGCTATCGGTATGGTGGAGCGGATTATTCACTCAGCATCTCTTATGCAAGTGGACTTGTCACATTGTCATTGGGCAACACCTCACATCGTGTGACGCAAGCATATCTCAAAAAATAAGGAGGAAATATCATGGCAACAATTCAAATTAAACGCAGAACCACAGCTGGTACTGGACCACTCGTTGGAACTACTGGAACGATTAAAGCTGGAGAACCGCTAGTCGATTTTTCTGGTGAGCATCTCTATATCGCAAAGGCTGATAAAACAGGTAGTGTAGGTACACCACTTGCAGAATCGGATTATCTAAAGATTCCTGGAGTCGCGAAAGTTGATACTCAAATTGATACCAAGATAACAGCGCTTGGATTAGGTACAGCTGCAACTAAAAACACCGGAACTGGAAACGGGAATATTCCGATTCTTGATGCTGATGGAAAACTCTCGGACTCAGTGATTCCAAAAGTAGCGATTACGAACACTTGGGTCGTAGCAAGCCAAGCAGCAATGCTAGCTTTATCCAATGCTCAAGAAGGGGATGTGGCTGTCAGAACAGACATCAATAAATCCTTTATTCTTAAAACTTCTGGCTATGCAACATTAGCTAACTGGCAAGAGCTATTAACTCCCACTGATTCTGTAACAAGCGTCAACGGTTCAACTGGAGCTGTTACTATTACTCTTGCAGGACTTGGCGGTGTATCAACTACTACATATAATGCCCACGTTGCAGCCGACGTCCACTTAACCACGACTCAAAAAGCAGTGCTATCTAATGCTTTCAACACTCGAATCTTAATCGGAGCAGGTACTGAAGCCTCAGTTACACAAGCAGCTTTCGACGCTGCAGTATTATCGGGTGGTCTAAAACTATACCAGTATATCGATTCAAACTACACGCCTAGTGTTGTTAAATATGCTCTTGGAATCGATACCACAAAGGTATTACAACCCTCATCGATTATTGATGGTGGAACCTACTAATGGCAATTCTTCGGGTGAAACGTGGCACTACAAAGCCCTCGACAGCGAACCTTTCCTATGTAGGGGAATTAGCCTTCGACTACTCAAACAACGCGCTCTATGCACGAAATTCAACGTCTGTGGTGAAGGTGGGTGGTGAGCTTGAACTAGTCTATGCTTATGAAGGCATTGCGTATACTTGCAGTGCTTCATTGGTGTTTGATCCTGCATATATCTATAAGG
Organism: Bacteroidota bacterium; assembly: GCA_018816945.1. NCBI lineage: Bacteria > Pseudomonadati > Bacteroidota > Bacteroidota bacterium. The sequence continues at coordinate 3,377 of JAHIVC010000108.1, forward strand.
TTCATGTAGTCGCAACCACGCAAGGTACATCGGTTGATTCATCATCGACACTTATTTATTACCGTACTTCGGGTTTATCCAATCTTATCGGTTCCTATGTGGCTACCTATTCAAACGATGTGGCAACAATAATCACAAAGACCTCAGCAAGAAGCACATCATCATTCACCATTCCCGATACTCATTCTTCTGGAGTTACGATCACAAGTGGGATTTCAAAGGTGATTGATTTCGAATTATCACCAACATTTGCGCTTTCACTAAATGACACACAACAGTGGCTAGCATACGGAAAAGCAATTACTTCAGTAACTGGCCAAGGAAATGCAACCCTTACAATGGTCGATTTTGCTCATACGATCAATGGCACTATTGGAAATCTCTACATCAATCCAGGACTTAATCTTGGAT